>JAUWMM010000064.1 GCA_030613145.1 Desulfobacterales bacterium
AAGAGCGCTATGAACAGTCTGCATTTGCAATCAGGCGGTCTTTACTTCACAAGGGCTATGGCTATATCTCCCTTTTTCTGCTCGACAACTCCCCAAAGAATATAAATACTAGGTTTTCTCTCTTAGTCGACAGACTAGACCTTGACATTGATGCTTCATACTTTTACCAATTTAAAGAAATAAGCGAAACGCCAACATCATCTCCATATTATACTGGCTTGACCGGAACGATAAAGCCGTACCACAACTTCACCCTGGACGTCATGAAGGGGGTTTACAAGGATCGTATCTGGGTTTCAGCGGGAACACAATGGAGACTACTGGATTCGGGTGAGGACGAGACAGAGTTCAACCATTCCTACAATAATCAATATTTGGCCCTGATAATAGATGATCTGCTAATGAAAAATGTACAGCTTTCACTACAGGCTGATTTCTGGCAGGTAATGGACAGCGATAATGATGATGAGATATTAAGTTTCGGCGGAGAGATAGCATATGAGAAGCCTAAAACCATCAATATTTCGTTGGGCTCTTTCTACTCACTTTACAAATATGACTACTTTTCAGATACGGGGGAGAAGACCGACGTATATACAATTTATTCCGATATCCGTTATTATATTCAACCCTGGTTATACTTTGATGCTCGCTATGCATTAGACATCTATGATATCTACGAGCATCGATTCGTAGCCACGATAGGTATTGAGATCTAGGAGCAAGCGATGTCACGATCAGGTCATATAATGGTTATTGCGGGAATAGCGATCATTTTATCGGTTGTGCTGTTCTTTTCACTTTCAACTTACGCTGAAAATGGTGACGGGGTGCCGCCGGAAACTGATTTGGAAGACCTTCGGTGCAAGGACTGTCACGGCCAGGACAGATTCTTGCCTTCATATCATATGCCTGCGGGAAAGTGGAAAAAGAGACACGGTTACAGGGTCAATACTCTGGTGAAACCCGGCCCCAGGATAAAGGAAAAGATTCCGTTGAAGCCTGGCCATGTATATGACTGCGGTCTATGTCATGTTGATGATGCTTGCAGGAAATGTCATCAGCTAAATCGCCCAAAGAATCACACGGGTTTCTGGAGAATGAGGGGGCATGGTATCAAAGCGTTAGCAGAGCGGGAGTCGTGTGCCTATTGCCACGTTGAAACCTTTTGCGTTCGCTGTCATCAAAATACCAAGCCGATTAATCATCGCGGCAATTGGAAAATGGCTCACGGCAAAGCCGTAGCTGGTGGACATACTGAGAGATGTTCAGTATGTCATCCACGAATAATTACAAGAGTACATGTTGGGGATTCGCCCCAATGTTTACCTTGTCACCCACGATAAAGTTTTTCAAGTTTCATTATCTTCAGGATTTGAGAGAGAACAAATACTTAAAAGGGCCTCGTAGAAACAAAGAGACACTGCCACATATAAAATCGCGGAGCGGTTTCATAACTTATGTAACAGGAGGTTTGCTATGCAAGAATACACGATTCATCCACTGGTGGTGGGAGCCAACGAAACAGACCAGGGAATCATGACCTATCTTCGAGATTATGGCAAGAGGATTTGGATTCCTATCTATGTCTTCTACATAAAAGGCGGTGACAAGAATGTCCTTGTAGACACGGGGCTCGAACAGTTTGTAGTGCCCGATGAGGTGGGAAAAACCTATGGTTTTGATGTCCTTGAATTTGAGGATGCCCTTGCTACCGTGGGGCTCAGGCCCGAGGACATAGATGTGATCATTCACACTCATCTTCACAATGATCACTGCGAAAACGATTATAAATGCCCTCGTGCCAAGGTGTATGTTCAAAAGGCGGAGATGGACTTCTTCAGGAGCCCCCACCCGATCGACCACAGGTATTACCCGGATGTGCTGGATGGAGTTGATGTAGTTGAGGTGGAAGGGGACGCGAACATCCTCGACGGGATCGATGTAATTTATAGCCCGGGGCACACGGTCGGCGGCCAGTCCGTGGCCATCAACACATCAGAAGGCAAGGCAATTATCACGGGGTTTTGCTGTAATGACAAAAACTTTCCGGCCACAGGGCCGGCAATAGCCCCAGGGGTCCACATCGATGTAATAGAGGCCTACGATAGCATCCAAAAGATCAAGGAGATGGCTGACGTCCTGATCCCCCTTCATGACCTTTCAATCGGGAAGATGAAAACTATCCCCTAAGGCTTGCGCAATAACAACTTAGCAGGATTGGCGCTCATATATCGACGCTTTTGGTCAGCAGGTGAGATGAAAGCCAGCGACAAGCTTTTTCCCCTCTTTCAGAAGCCGATTGTACGTGTCACAAGCTGATGAGGTTTTTTGGATCAGGACCTTGACTCCCCGCTTTTGGAACTCAGACTGCACCGCCTTTGATACCCGCATAGCGCCAAAACCGGTCCCGAAGATGCAAATCTCGGCATCTGAATTCAAAAGATCCTGCACATCGTTTACTTCCACAAGGTGACCTTGGCCCCGCCACCAGTCCGGCACCACTCTTTCGCCTATAAGCTTGATGTCGTGCCCGTAACCCTTCCCATCGATTTCAATGTGGCCAAAGCGGTACGATTCAATCTTCATGGCATACAAGCCCCTGCTACATATTGTAAATTTTCTCGTCGTAAAGATTGATCCAGTTGTTTTTCAAGACCTTGACGGCTTTTTTGGTGTTGTCAACATCCAGGATGAGAACCGTATCTTGTATTTCTATGCAGGGATAGATATGGAGAATATCGACGTTTTCAGAATGCAATAGCTTCAGGATTGTATTCAATCCGCCCGGATGATCCGGGACACGGACAGCAATCACATCCACAGTCTTGGCCTTGAAACCCAAGCCGGTCAAAATCGACATTGCTGCTTCCGGGTTGCTGACAATGAGTCGAAGAGAGGCTTTTTTATTCTCGGTGCCTACCCAGAACGCGGGGACTCTGACATCGTTTTCATAAAGATGGCCGATGATACGAGAAAGTTCACCTGTCCTATTTTTGACTCCTATGACAATTTCCTTGATAGTCATGGCTATGATTTCCCTTTAGTTCTGAGCTTACGAACCGGACAGCCCCTTTACAAACGCTGCTCCCTCCTTGAGGGCCAGTGTGTTAATCTTGTGCACCTTTGTGCCCTTTGTCTCAAAGATGCTCTTTACACTTTTGATAACAGACTTCAAGGAAACCAAACCGGTCTTTTGGACAAAAGCGCCGATCATAACCATATTTGCACTCCGGGCATTGCCCAGTCTCTCGGCAATGTTGTTAACCGGTATGGCCACCACTTGTATATCGCGGCGTTTGGGCCGCAGTTCTACTAGGTCACTGTTTAAGAAGACGGCGCCTCCTGACTTGACCCCCCCCTCAAACCTCATCACAGAAGGGGTGTTCATCAATACAGCAAAGTCCGGAAAAGATGCTACCGGAGAGGCGATCGGCTCATCGCTGACAGTAATGGTGCAATTGGCGGTTCCCCCTCGCACCTCTGCCCCGTAGGAGGGCAGAAAGGTCACATGCTTGTCTTCGTGCATGCCCGAAGTTGCCAGCACATATCCCATCATCAGGACCCCCTGTCCGCCAAAGCCGGAAAATATGGTTTTGGTTATGCCCATCGTGTCAAAAAACCTTTTATCACGAAATCACGAAAAAACAGGAGCCTTTAAATTGCAACTCATATATTCGAGACACCTTGAACATAAGTCAATGGCATCTATGCCATACACCTTCATTCGTTCTCGCTTTCGTGCTTTCGCCCTTTCGTGTTTTCGTGATTATGTTTTTGCTCTTTTGCCTCTCTTCATCCTATCCATTCGATTCTGAGCCTGAGTGGTATCCTTGATTACCCCAAGGGGGTAGCTCTTTACGACCTCTTCTTCGACCCATTTGCAAGCATCCACCGGCGAGAGTTTCCAGTTTATCGGGCACTGAGACAATATCTCAACCAACGCGAACCCAAGATCATCCATTTGCACTTGAAAAGCTTTCTTGATGGCCCTTTTGGTCTTGATAATATTTTTCGGCGATGTAACGGCTGTCCTCTCAATGTATACACTTCCATCTGCTACTGCCAACATTTGACTCAGGTCGAGTGGGAACCCGTCTCTGAGGGGCAATCGACCCCCTGGTGAGGTGGTTGTGGTTTGCCCCAAAAGGGTGGTGGGTGCCATCTGGCCGCCTGTCATTCCGTATACTCCATTGTTTACAAAGATAGCGCTCAGGCGCTCCCCCCGGTTGGCCGCGTGAATGGTCTCAGCCGTGCCGATGGCGGCAATGTCTCCATCCCCTTGATAGGTAAACACGATCAGGTCGGGTCGGGTTCGTTTTATTCCTGTGGCCACTGCAATAGCTCGTCCATGTGGGGCCTCTCCCATGTCCACGTCAATGTAATTGTAAGCCAAGACAGCGCACCCGGCAGGCGGCACCCCCACGGTCTTGTCCCGAATTCCGAGTTCGTCAATCACTTCAGCTAGTAATCGGTGAATGATGCTGTGGCCACACCCGGGGCAATAGTGAAAAATGTTGTCTTTTAGGGCCTTGGGCCTTGTGAATACCTGTTTAGCCATAGGACGTTTCAGAATTTCTACAATCTATTGAAACGATGGATCTTTTCGTGACATCTGTTTTTTGCCTGCTAAAGAAAATCCGAAATCCGAATATCGAAATCCGAGACAATTTTCAAATTCTCAAAACTCAAATGACCGAAAATTCGTATTTCCGTTTTATTCAGCATTGTTTTGAACATTAGAAAATTCGTATTTTGGATTTGTTTCGGATTTCGTATTTCGAGTTTCGACATTTACCGGACAGATATTATCCATCATTCCAGTATTCCAACATTCCAATTGGGGCAAGGCCCCCAAGTTCACAGTCCATACCTGTGAATCAGCTTTGTGATGGCGGCTCCGATATCATGAGGTGTAGGGATGATTCCTCCCGGTCTGCCATGAAAGTGTACCCTAGCCTGCTCGCCCACGCTGAGCTTCACATCTTCCACCATCTGGCCAAAGTTCATCTCAAATACAAGGAGACTTTTGATGGTGCGGGTTAGGTCCCTCAGTTCCTTTCCAGGAAAGGGCCACAAGGTTATAGGCCGAAATAGGCCTGCCTTCAGACCCGCTTTTCTTACGCGGTTAACAGCACCCTTGGCAATGCGAGCTGCTGTGCCAAAGGCAACCACAGCAACCACAGCATCATCGAGAAGATACGACTCATGCTCGGTTTCGCGCTCGCATATAGCCGCATACTTCCTGGCCAGCTTCCAGTTGAATTGCTCCATCTCTGTGGGGTCTAAATGCAATGAGGCAATCAGGCGGCTGTCTCGACCCCGGGCACCATCCAGTGTCCAGTCCTTTTTTGGTAATGCGGCAGGATCAATCGGATCTGGAAAGATTACGGGCTCCATCATTTGGCCCATGAGGCCATCGCCCAGCAATATAACAGGGCTGCGATAGGCATCGGCTAAGTCAAATGCCTTTATGGTCAGGGTGACCAGTTCTTGGCCCGAGCAAGGTGCGAGAACTATGGTTCGATAGCCCCCGTGTCCCCCGCCTTTTGTAGCCTGAAGATAGTCCTGCTGGGAAGGGGCGATATTTCCAAGACCAGGGCCTCCGCGCATAATGTTGACGATCACAGCCGGGAGTTCCATGCCGGCCATGTAAGAGATCCCCTCCTGCTTTAGGCTGATCCCAGGGCTGGAAGACGAGGTCATGGCACGGACGCCGGCCATGCTTGCCCCCATGACCATGTTAATGGCAGCCAGTTCGCTTTCGGCCTGTACAAATGTGGCATCTTCCAACTGGGCAAAGCGCACAGACATGTATTCGGGGAGTTCGTTTTGCGGTGTGATGGGGTAGCCTGCATAAAAACGACACCCTGCTCGAGTTGCCGCCTCGGCAATCGCATGGCTTCCCCGCATTAACTGTTTAGTCACGGAACACCTCAATGGCAATGTCAGGGCAAATTATTGCACACAGGGCGCATCCAGTGCATTTGCGGTTCTTGCTCTTTTCCTTTTCAGTATATTCGGCTGGATGATAACCCCTGATGTTGAGCTTGTTTCTTATCCTGATCGACCCCTTGGGGCATGCCGCAATACAGAGCCCACCCCCCTTGCACAATTCACTATTGATCCTTATAAATCCCTTCTTCAAAGGTCGATCTCCTGATTAACGGTCCAAAAAATTAATGACTATGTCCAGTTGCATACTTTGTCAAGGGCAATTTCTGCTGACCTTTTCCTTGACGCCCCCAGGGAGGGTCTGATAATTTGGTATCTATGAATCAGGAGCTTCTTTGATGCTGTGAAATATCCTTGTTCGGGAATCATCTTGTCAGGCGGATTGAATACACGGATGGGAGGTAAGGACAAGGCCTTTCTTTCCGTGGGGAATCAGACGATCATCGATCGTCTTTACAACACCTTTGAGGGGCTTTTCGATGAGGTCTTGCTGGTTACGAATAACCCTCTTCAGTATCTCTCATGGGACTTGACGATTGTAACGGATCTTTTTCCAATACGCAGCCCTCTGACCGGCATCCATGCGGGGCTGTTTCACGCCTCAGCGTCCCATGCTTTCATTACGGCCTGTGACACGCCGTTCTTAAAAAAGAAGTTGATCAGGGCGCTTTTGGCGCAGCTTGAACCAAAATGGGATGTAATCATACCTGTCACGGAAAAGGGTAATCAGCCGTTATGTGCCGTTTATTCAAAGCGTTGCATCAAACCTATTGAGCATCAGCTCAAAAACGAAGATCCTAAGATCCTGAAGTTCTATCCAAAGGTCAACGTCAAAGAAATCCCGGAAAAGCAACTCAGATCAGCAGACCCCCGCCTCATTTCTTTCGTTAACATCAATACTCCAGAAGACTTTAGCGCCTCGGAGAAAATGTTAGGGGTAGCCCTTAACGGATGACATGGAATGATTTAACCGAATCCCTTACTTCTATTCCGCAGGCCACGCACTAAAATACAGGAGGTTCCTGTAACAGCATCTCGGCCAGAGTTAGATTAACCCTTGGCAAGGCATTGATCGGCCGTCCTACAAAGGCCATCTCCAAGGAGGCCAGGTCCCGATAAAAACCTGTTCTGACCAGAACAGGCACCTCTTTCAAATGTGTATAAAGTGCCTGGCACCTGAAACAGCCCGGAAAACTTATCTCCTTTCCGTCAGGTCTGATAAAGCTGTTAGGGACACCGTGCATGCGGCAGATCATTAGTCTGTATTCGTAAAGCTGGCACAGCCCGTTATCATTCAAAGGGCACATAATGCGGGGGCTCTGACCCTGAGCCAAGAGAGATCTGCACTGTCTGACGTACTCCCCGGCTCTGTCCATAAACTCACGCAGTTTTTCGCCGGGACTGGATCTTATTCCCTCCCAGAGGTAAGCCCATTCTATATAGGTGTGGTGCTGGAAATAGCTAGTGCAGCAATTATTTGTACATCCTTCGCAGGAGAGGCCGATCTTGCCGGCTGTCCGGTTGTAACTCTCCTCCATCTCGGAATAGAGACTGGCCAGTTTTTCAAACAGGGTACTTTTCAATGTCTTTTTTTTGCATCATACCAGATCAGAGTTGCTGCTTAACAAAAAAGGTAGGCGTTCACAGGTTTAGAGTTCACCGTTTCAGCCGTCGTAGCCTGCCGACTTCGCCATAGTAGCCATAGGCTACGACGGCTGAAACGGCTACTATGGCGAAGTCGGCTCAGGGTTACAACCTCTGAACCTCTGAACCCGTGAACGGTTACAGAATAGGAAAACAGGAATAGTGTGTCAAGCGAGGAACCGTCACAAGGAGACCTTTGCATAACCCCTTCTCACTCGTTACTATGAGCTTTTTGACCCATCCATGGGCTCACTCACTAAATCCTAAAAACTCGGCCCAAGGGCCTCAAACAGTTTAGGATTTGCCCACTGACGTGGGCCATTCACTTCGCCCGGATGGGTGCCCCAAAAAGCTCATAATGGTCGCTCAAAGTGGTTATGCAAAGGTCTCACAAGACATTCAAGTTATTATGGTTCAAAGAAACAGATTCCATGAGAAAGATATGTTCAGCCTTGACTCAAACCAGCACCTGTGACAAATAACCTAACACCAGTCCGCCGAAGGCGGTCTTCACTCCGACAG
>JAUWMM010000032.1 GCA_030613145.1 Desulfobacterales bacterium
ACGGCTGAAATGGCGTGGTGACCCGCCATAGCCTCGGCGAAGGCGGGTTATTGCTTCGGCGAGTTCCGCGCCGTTCTGAGGCACAGTCAGGATGCCCTGTGCGGGAACACAGGGAGGCTTCACTTTCTCAGGCACGGGCCACCTCATCCAGTTGATCCACTCCTGAGTCGTCCACGACCTGCAATTGTTCAACCGTCTCCTCAGGTTCCATCACAATACGGGTATCTCTATATTGAGTTATTCCTGTACCAGCCGGTATTATACGCCCCATGATAACATTCTCTTTTAGGCCCTTTAAGTGGTCAACCTTGCCCGCAATACTCGCTTCCGTTAGCACCTTCGTAGTTTCTTGAAACGATGCTGCGGAAATAAAACTCTCTGTGCTGAGCGACGCCTTGGTAATTCCCAAAAGCAGAGGTTTGCCGACCGCCGGCTTGCCGCCGCCGGCTACCACCTCACGGTTGATCTCTTCAAAACGCATCTTTTCGACATGTTCTTCCAAGATAAAGTCTGTGTCCCCCGGATCAGATATCCTTACGCGCCTCAACATCTGGCGCACGATCACCTCGATATGTTTATCATTGATTCGAACGCCCTGTAGACGATATACTTCCTGAACTTCGTCTACCATATATCGGGCCAGGCGAAGATCACCTTGGATATTCAAGATGTCATGGGGATTCGCCGACCCCCCCATCAAGGAGTCGCCCGCCTTGATGTAATCCCCTACCAACACGCTGATGTGTTTTCCCCTCGGAATCAAATATTCTTTTTTCTCGCCAACATCAGGCGGCGTTACGGTAATCTTCTGCTTCCCCTTGGCTCCTTTGGAAATAGTCACATACCCATCAATCTCGCTTAGAATCGCAGCCTCTTTTGGTTTTCGACACTCAAACAGCTCAGCCACGCGCGGAAGGCCACCTGTAATATCCTTGGTTTTAGTGGTCTCCCGGGGAAGCTTGGCAATAACATCCCCGGCATTGACAGTATCACCTTCAGATACCATCAGAATAGCTCCCACCGGGATAAAATGACGGGCAGCACCACCTGAGGGAAGTTTGGCGGTCTTACCCTTTTCATCCTTTATGGAAATCCTCGGGCGAACGTCTGTGTCCTTGTGTTGGACGATCACTTGACTCGCCTTCCCTGTCACAGGGTCAACCTTCTCCTGCATGGTCGCCCCCGACAAGATATCCCCAAACTTAACAACACCGCCTGTCTCACTAAGAATCGGGGTCGTGTAAGGGTCCCAAGTAACGAGCAGGTCACCAGACTTGACCTTCTGACCGTTTCTGGCCACGAAGTGGGCACCGTATATCACCGGATATCGCTCACGTTCTCGGCCCTGGTCGTCCACAATGGCGAATTCTCCCCCTTTGCGGTCCATAACCACAAATTCTCCATCGGCATTCTCAACCATCTTTACGCCGATGTATTTAACCAGACCGGCGTTTGCAGCCCTGAAATCGGCTTCCTCTGCTGCGCCACGGGCTGTGCCGCCGATATGGAATGTCCGCATAGTAAGCTGTGTGCCGGGCTCGCCGATAGACTGCGCCGCCAAAATTCCAACTGGCGTTCCAATCTCTACGGGATGCCCATATGCCAAATCACGGCCATAACACTTGCAACATACACCGTCTCCGGACTTACATGTCAGTGCTGAACGGATTTTGACCTTGGTAAGACCAGCATTGTCGATCTTGGCGACCTTCTCTTCGTCAATTTCATCGTTGGCGTGTACCAGCACCTCATCCGTATAAGGATCTCGCATGTCCTCTAAGGCCACTCTGCCGAGCACTCGCTCACCAATCTTCTTGATAATTTCGCCTCCCTCTACAAGAGGCTCCACATCAATCCCCGTCAACGTTCCACAATCCTCTTCAGTGGTCACACAATCTTGAGCAACATCTACCAACCTACGAGTCAGGTACCCTGAGTTTGCTGTCTTAAGGGCTGTATCGGCCAGGCCTTTCCGCGCACCGTGCGTTGAGCTAAAGTACTGAAGTACGCTGAGCCCCTCCCGAAAGTTTGCCGTAATAGGGGTCTCAATGATCTCGCCAGAGGGTTTGGCCATCAAACCCCGCATTCCAGCTAACTGTCGCATTTGATCCTTGCTCCCCCTTGATCCTGAATCGGCCATCATATAGACAGCATTGAAGCTCTCTTCCGTGACCGGCTGGCCATTCTCGTCTAACACCGACTGACCGTCCGTGTCCACAAGGGGAACAATCTTCATCTCTTCCATCATCTCATTGGCGACATCTGTGGTTGCCTTTGCCCAAATGTCAACAACCTTATTATATTTCTCACCGCGGGTTATTAAGCCCTCGGTGTACTGCTCGTTGATCTTGGCAACTAGTGCATCAGCCTTCTTGATGATGTCCCATTTGTTGTGTGGTATGACCATGTCATCCACGCATATGGAAATGCCTCCCCGAGTGGCATATCGATAGCCAATGTCCTTCAGGCGGTCTGAAAGGATGACCGTGGCTTTACCCCCTAAGATCCTATAGCAGTAGTTGACAAGCTGGCTCAGGGCCTTTTTATCCATCACCTTATTGATAAGCTCAAAAGGAAACCCCTCTCTCTTTTCCATTACTTTAAATATATGATAGCTCCCATTTGCCTTGATGACATCACTGAAGCCACCAACGTCAAGGGTAAATATTGCCTCTGCATCAGATGGATCTATCGTGTATGCCTCTTCGAGTTGCTCACGCTGCATAAATCCCATGTCACCACCCTTGGCACGATCCCTGCTCTTCGAGATCCTTTGTGCCATCTGGGCAAAATCCTCACCCTCTTCCAAATCAGCAAGGGCTCCTTTGGCCTCCTTCTCCGAAGAGACCATTATGTGACATAACCGCACAACCAGCTCACGAGAAAGGATTTCTCGAAGGATAACACGGCCCACCGTGGTCTCCACCCGCTGGCCACCAACGCGAACAACGATTCTGGCATGAAGACCCACCTCATCCGCATCGTAAGCACAGCGCACCTCTTCTGGGTTGGCAAAGACCTTGCCTTCTCCTCTTAAGCCAAAAACCGCGCGGGTCATGTAATAAATACCCAATACGATATCCTGAGTAGGTACAATGATGGGATCACCATTGGCAGGGGAAAGGATGTTGTTGGAGGACAACATAAGTACCCGCGCTTCAGTTTGAGATTCTATTGAAAGGGGGATATGAACCGCCATTTGGTCCCCGTCAAAATCAGCGTTAAACGCCGTGCATACTAAGGGGGGAAGCTGAATCGCCTTGCCTTCAATCAGGATCGGCTCAAATGCCTGCATTCCCAGCCGATGCAATGTTGGAGCGCGGTTCAGGATTACCGGATATTCCTTCACCACGTCGTCCAGGGTATCCCATACTTCCGGTGTTTCCCGTTCAACAAGTTTCTTGGCACCCTTGACCGTGGTGACCAATCCCTTTTCTTCGAGCCTGTAAAAAACAAAAGGCTTGAAGAGTTCCAAAGCCATCTTTTTGGGGAGGCCACATTGATGGAGGCGCAATTCCGGGCCTATGACAATAACGGTGCGCCCTGAATAATCAACCCGCTTGCCCAACAAATTTTGGCGAAAACGGCCCTGTTTCCCCCGCAATGCATCACTCAAAGATTTGAGCGGACGACGGTTTGGCCCTGTAACAACCCTTCCATATCGGCCGTTGTCAAATAGTACATCCACGGACTCTTGCAGCATCCTCTTTTCATTCCGTATGATTATGTCTGGAGCCCGCAAGTCTTGAAGCCGCTTCAAGCGGTTGTTGCGATTGATCACCCTTCGATAGAGGTCGTTTAGATCAGAGGTGGCAAATCGACCTCCTTCCAAGGGGACCAGCGGTCGCACATCCGGGGGCAGCACAGGAATCACATCCATGATCATCCACTCGGGACGATTCCCAGAGTTCCGAAACGCCTCAACGATCTTGAGCTGCTTGGATAATTTTTTGCGCTTTGCCTCTGAACCCGTAGCCATGATCTCAGCCCGTAGCCTCTTGTATTCCTCGTCCAAATCGAGCCTTTCGAGAAATGTCTTGATGGCTTCAGCCCCGATGCCGACCTCAAACGTATGACCGAATTTTTCCAATGCCTCCCGGTATGCGTCCTCCGGAAGAAGCTGGCGGGGGGCAAGACTGGTCTCCTTCGGATCTATAACGATATAAGCATCAAAATAGAGGACCTTTTCAAGCTCTTTTAGGGTCAGATCCAGGAGGTTCCCAATCTTGCCGGGCAGGCTTCTCAAAAACCATATATGGGCTACCGATGTGGCCAGTTTAATGTGGCCCATACGTTCTCGTCGAACCTTGGACTGAATGACCTCGACCCCGCACTTCTCACAAACCACACCCCTGTGTTTCATCCTCTTATATTTGCCGCAGTTGCATTCATAATCCTTGGTGGGGCCGAAGATCTTCGCACAAAAAAGCCCGTCCCGCTCCGGCTTAAAGGTTCGGTAGTTTATCGTTTCGGGTTTTTTGATCTCCCCGTAGGACCACCCTCTGATCTTTTCAGACGATGCCAGCGAGATGCGAACCGCCGTGTAGCTCAGCGGATCCTTGGGTCTGGCAAAAAAACTGTATAAGTCTTCCAAGGCGTTCTCCTTTTCCTATTTGCCCTTTTCTTTTTTGTTTTCCATAAGTTCAATATCCAAACCCAAACCCTGTAATTCCTTAACCAGCACATTGAACGATTCGGGAAGCCCGGCCTCAAGCACATTCTCCCCCTTGACGATTTTTTCGTACATGCGAGTCCTGCCGGCCATGTCATCTGACTTGACCGTCAAAAACTCTTGGAGGGCATAGGCTGCACCATAGGCCTCCGTGGCCCAGACTTCCATCTCGCCAAGTCGCTGCCCGCCAAACTGAGCCTTTCCTCCCAAGGGCTGTTGTGTTACTAACGAATAAGGCCCAATGGAACGGGCGTGGATCTTATCGTCCACCAAATGGTGCAGTTTCATCATGTACATGATGCCAACCGTCACCTTGGTGTCAAAGGGGCTCCCAATACGCCCGTCGTAGAGCGTGGCCTGGACCTTTACGGAAAAACCGGCCTCAGATAGCAAATCCAAGATCTCGGTCTCCTTGGCTCCGTCAAAAACCGGTGTAACCATATAGGCCCCCCCCCGATAACGTTTAGCAAAATCTCTCAACTCTTGGTCGCTCAACACCTCGATTTGTTCCATCTGCTCTTTCAAAGGAAAAACCGATCTTAGTTTTTTCCTTAAAGCATCGTGATTTTCGGAACGAATCAGTTCGTTGATTTGGTCTCCCAGTCCTTTCGCTGCCCAACCCAAATGGGTTTCCAAGATCTGTCCTACGTTCATACGGGAGGGCACACCCAAGGGGTTTAGTACAATGTCTACCGGAGTACCATCTTCAAAATAGGGCATATCCTCCTGAGGCAGGATACAAGAGACCACCCCTTTGTTGCCATGCCGCCCTGCCATCTTGTCGCCCACCGAAAGCCTTCGCTTCATGGCCACATAGACCCTGACAATTTTGATGATCCCGGGAGGGAGTTCATCGCCCCCTTCGAATCGATTCACCTGATCCTCAAAACGTTTACGGACCTGGTCGCACTGCTCTCGACATCGTTCCAGCATTTCATTCATCTGGACAGCCACTGTGGCGTTCTTCAACTCCAGGCCAACCATTTGAGATAAGGAAATCTTCGAAAGGACATCGCCTGAAATACGGTCGCCCTTCTTGATAAGTTGAACCTTTCCTTTCTTGAAAGAAGCCGCGCAAACTTTGTCCGTTAAAAGGGCTGTCAGGCTCTCCCTGGCAACTCCCTCAATGATGGCGAGCTCATCATCTCGATCCCTTTCCAGGGCCTCAATTTTAAGTTTTTCAATGCTCAGGTCACGAGTAGCCTTTTCTACGCCCTTCCTGGAAAAAACCTTAGCATCAATCACAACACCGTTTACGCCGGGTGGTACCCGAAGAGAAGTATCCTTCACATCGCCTGCTTTCTCTCCAAAAATTGCTCTCAGCAGCTTCTCCTCAGGGGATAGCTGGGCCTCACCTTTAGGGGTAATTTTCCCTACCAGGATGTCTCCAGGCTTGACCTCAGCCCCAAGCCTAATAATGCCGCTTTCGTCCAGGTTCTTTAATGCCTCCTCTCCTACATTCGGTATGTCACGGGTAATCTCCTCTTTACCCAGTTTGGTATCACGAGCCACCGTATCAAACTGTTCAATATGAATCGATGTGAAAACCCCGTCTCGTACCAGACGCTCACTCACCAGAATAGAATCCTCAAAGTTGTACCCCCCCCAAGGCATAAAGGCGACCATCACATTCTTGCCCAACGCAAGCTCTCCCCTTCTTGTAGCTGGGCCGTCTGCGATCACATCCCCTTTCTTGACAAGGTCGCCTTTTTTGACAATAGGCCGATGATTAAAACAGGTATTCTGATTGGAACGAGAAAACTTCCTCAGTTTATAGATGGTTACCTGCCTGGCCTCCTGGGCATAGCCCGCCCGCTCCGGACGGTGGCCAGAGCCATCACCATTGCCTGTGTGCTTGACCACGATACGCTTTGCATCCACGCCCACAACTTCACCGTCACAGTCAGCTACTAGGGTAACCCCTGAATCTATAGCAACCACATCTTCCAAGCCTGTAGCGACGAGCGGAGCGCCGCTCACAAGCAGCGGTACGGCCTGGCGCTGCATGTTGGAGCCCATGAGAGCCCTGTTGGCATCGTCATTTTCCAGAAAAGGAATCAGTGATGCCGCGACACTTACTAACTGATGAGGGGAGATATCCATGAGTTCAATCTCTTCGCGCTTGACCATCAAGAATTCACCAGCAACGCGCGCTGAGACCAAGGGATTCACAAACCGGCCCTTTTCGTCCAAGGGGGCATTGGCTTGAGCAATGCTATGTTTCTCTTCGTCCAAGGCGGTTAAAGATTTTATCCTGTTTGTGACCTGGCTGTTCTCAACCACTCGGTAAGGCGTCTCAATAAAGCCAAGCTTGTTCACGCGGGCATATGTACTCAGTGAGACAATCAAACCAATGTTAGGCCCCTCTGGGGTCTCAATGGGACAGATACGTCCGTAGTGTGTTGGATGAACGTCCCTTACCTCAAAGCCTGCACGCTCCCGCGTAAGTCCGCCAGGGCCCAAGGCACTTAGGCGCCTTTTATGGGTGATTTCGGAAAGCGGGTTAGTTTGGTCCATAAACTGGGAAAGCTGACTGGTGCCGAAGAATTCTTTCACGACTGCAGAAACCGGCTTGGAATTTATCAGGTCATGGGGCATCAATGCCTCAACCTCTTGCAGGCTCATCCGCTCCTTGATGGCACGTTCCATCCTCACCAGTCCTATACGGTATTGGTTTTCCAAAAGTTCCCCCACGGCCCGCACCCGCCGGTTGCCCAGATGATCGATATCATCGACCGGGCCTTGGGTGTCTTTTAAATCGACCAGGATCTTTGTGGTGAGCAGGACGTCCTCTTCCCGAAGCGTACGCATATCGAGGGGCACTTCGTCCTGGCGCAACCCCAACCGAATATTAGTCTTCAAACGCCCTACTTCCGCAAGGTCATAATGAGACGGGCTAAAAAAGAGCTGATGACAAAGTTGCTGGGCCACCTCTATGGTGGGCGGATTACTTGGCCGGAGCCTTCGATAGATCTCCAGCAATGCATCATCCTTGGTCTCCACCTTGTCAAGGAGTAAGGTCTTGCTAATGGAATCACTTGTCGTGACGTTGTCTATGTAGAGTATATTAAAACTTGATATCCGGGCAGCCGAGATCTTCTTAAAAACCTCTTCATCAATCACTTCGTTATAAGAGGCAACCACCTCTTCACTCTTGGGGTCTATCAAGGTGTGAGCCAAGATCTTGTTTTCAATATCTTCAACCTGAATTGATACGCGTTCGACTTTTGCTTCCAAGAGATGTTTGAGAGTATTTTTTGTAAAACGGCGCCCCTTTTTGATGATTACCTCACCGGTCTGTGGGTGTTTTACCGATTTTGACACGCGCTGCCCTACTAAGAGGTCTTTGTCAACCGTTTTGTACAGATGCTTGCCCGTCACCTCGATCCTTTCAGTACGATAAAAACGAGATAGAATTTCCTCCCCTGAATACCCAAAGGCCTTCAATAGTAAAGTGGCGGGAAATTTGCGGCGGCGGTCGATCCTAACATAAACCACATCCTTGGGGTCAATTTCCAAATCGATCCAAGAGCCCCGTACTGGGATAACCCTGGCCGTATAAAGGACTTTGCCACTCGAATGCGTCTTGCCCTTGTCATGATCAAAGAAGACCCCCGGTGACCTGTGGAGCTGACTTACGACAACCCGCTCAGTCCCGTTGATAATAAATGTACCCCCCTTAGTCATGAGCGGAATGGTACCAAAATAGATCTCCTGTTCCTTAATGTCCCGAATATTCTGGACTTCGGTCTCTCTGTCCGTCTCATAAACCACAAGCCGAACCGTGATACGAATCGGAATCTCATAGGTCATCCCTTTGTCGATACATTCGTACTCATCATACTTGACCTCTCCAAAGCTATAAGAAACAAACCCTAAAGAGGCAGTGCCCGTAAAATCCTTTATAGGAAAGACACTTTTAAAGGCACCCTGAAGGCCTTTGTCTTCTCTCTTTTCCGGCGGAACATCCCTTTGCAAAAATCGGGCATAGGATTCTTTTTGCATCTCAACCAAATCAGGAAATTCGGCAATCTTTGGAATCTTTCCGAAGTTTCTTCTTATCGGTTTAGCTGACAAGAGTCTGTTGGGCATAAGGTCTCCCTGTTTTTTGTTCGTTATTCTGAAATCGTTATTTGTTATTTGCAACTCGTTACGTCCTACGTTTGACGGGTAACGTAACGAACTGCACAACAGATTCACGATTCGCGGTCAGACTATTATTTGACCTCAGCGGTCAGACTATTATTTGACCTCAACGGTTGCGCCAGCCTCTTCGAGCTGTTTCTTGATATTTTCGGCATCCTCTTTAGAAACCCCTTCCTGAACTGCCTTAGGAGCCTCATCCACCACAGCCTTGGCCTCTTTTAAACCAAGGCCGGTTATTGCCCTGATCGCCTTGATGACCTGAATCTTCTTATCCCCTATTTGACTTAAGATGACATCAAACTCGGTTTGCTCCTCAGCCACGGCCTGGGATGCCTGCCCACCAGGCATAGCAGCCATGGCAACCGGAGCTGCTGCCGACACCCCGAATTTTTCTTCCAATTCCTTCACCAATTCGGAAAGCTCCAGTACAGACATACTGGAAATGAACTCAATGAGATCTTCTTTGGTAACATTAGCCATTCTGTGTGTCCTCCTCATTTATGAACTTAAGGGGCTTCGCCCCAACAGGAGTAGCGGACCGCTTCTAACACCCACTATTCCAGTACTCCATTACTCCAACACTCCATTCCGCCAGAGGCGAAAAGAAATTCCCATACCATTCAATTATCCGTCTGACGCCCCTTCTTTTTGTTGCTTGATTGCCCCTAGGATACCCATAAAATTCCTCAGCACGCCATTTAAAACCGTCACCAAACCGGTTACAGGCGCGTTCATCAGAGAGAGCAGTTGTGTCAATAAGACTTCATGGGATGGAAGCTTCGAGAGCCTTTCAATACCGGCAAGATCAATGACCTGACCGTCTACTACCCCGGCTTTAATTTCCAAAGTGGAGTTATCTTCGCTAAACTTCATTAGAATCCTAGCCGGAGCAACCGGGTCTTCATAGCTCAATGCCACAGCACACGGCCCAAAGAAATGTTCCTTCAACAGCGCCATGTCGGTTCCATCTGATGCCCTTGTCATAAGGGTATTCTTGACCACTCGGTATTCAACCGAACCTTCTCTGAGTTGACCCCGCAACTCGTCCATGGCGGACATATTCAGGCCTCTGAAGTCCGTAAGTACGACGGCCTTTGCCGTTGAAAATTTCTCATGTAGGGCTTCAACAACTTTTTCTTTTTCGGATTGCTTCAAAAGTCTGTTATCCCTCCTTTCCTTAACGCTGAAAACTCAAAGTTCAAAGGTAAGTTTTTTCTACCTTTCAGCTTTGGGATTTCAGCTAAAAGGTATGCCACCATTAATCAATTTAAGTAGATTATTTGTTTGGGACTCCCTTACCTCAGAATACTCTTTACATATACAGGATCAATTTTTATCCCAGGACCCATGGTTGTTGAAATGGCTATACTCTTCAGATATGTCCCCTTACTGCTTGCCGGCTTGAGACGGGTGAA
>JAUWMM010000070.1 GCA_030613145.1 Desulfobacterales bacterium
AGTTAAAGGCCGTGGGTATTCGAGAAATTTTTCCACCAGGCACCTCCTTGGAAACAATTGTGGACTGGGTTCGCCGGAATGTGAGGCATCGTTAAGGTTAGCCCATGGACCTTGAAGTTAAAGTCAAACAGATGATCAGAAGTTAAGACCCCCACCATGCGCTCCCTCGAAGGACCATGAACCAACCTCGGGCACTGCAAGGTTAGGGTTCCGCTTCGCTCCCTTTGGCCAATATGATGGAAGAAATTCCATGGTTCCAGGTCATAGCGGAAACATTTCCACTTTTTCCAGGAAATACGGTAAAAGGTGGAAAAATCTCCACTGATTTAATACTTCGCTTCTTGACACGATATCAATATTGAGGCTTGCTTTTTGAAAAGGATTGTCATAAAATCTTACCAGTAAGATATCCTAACTGCATGGAGGTTTGTCATGGCAAATGTTTCTACAACAAAAATGTCATCAAAAGGGCAAGTCGTTATTCCTGAAAATATAAGGAAGCAACTAAACTTAAAGGCTGGGGCTCAATTCGTCGTTGTCGGTGAAAAGGACGTTGTCATCCTTAAGAACATAGCGCCACCATCACTTGATGAATTTGGCGCTCTTATTGCTGAGGCCAGAAAAAAAGGAAAACAAGCCGGAATTAAAAAGTCTGATATTAGCGATGCCATTTTAAAAGCTCGAGGAAAAAAGAAATGAGAATTGTCCTTGATACGAATGTGTTCATATCCGGGATATTTTTCAGTGGCCCTCCATCAGAAATCCTCAAAGCATGGGGAAACCAAAGTTTTCAAATTGTACTTTCGCCACAAATCCTTGATGAATACCAACGTGTTGCAGAAGATCTATCATCTAAATTCCCGATGATCGATATATTGCCAATTATTGAACTGGTTACAATTCATGGGCAATTCATCAATACTCAGGGTTTTGATATCTCGGTATGCGAAGACCCTGACGACGATAAGTTCATTGAATGCGCGGTCGCCGGCAAATGCAAAACAATTATCAGCGGTGATAAGCACTTATTAAAACTGACAGGATATCAAGGCATTACTGTTTTGAATCCGCGGAATTTCGTGGACAAATATTTGTAGTACCCAAAAGCGAACCTGTCATTTCAGATGAATGCACAGGGCCAGCGGTAGCAGCTTAGAGGATAGGGATATGATCACGAATAACGAAAAAGGATATCAAACGTAGACAAGGGGGAGAATAAACCAGAATGAGCCATTCACTTGATGAGTTTGCCGATCGTTTGCAGGAGGAGGTCAACCAGGAGGTCATTCAAAAATACGGAGAAAGAGTTTATGAACGGTGGAGCAATCCAAGATTCGGAGGACGTATGGAAAGCCCCACAGGATATGGTCGTGTGACCGGCAACTGTGGAGACACAATGGAGATTTTTCTGCGCCTTGAAGGCGAACTTGTCTCAGACGCCTCCTTTACCACAGACGGCTGCGGTTGCAGTGCAGTGTGCGCTTCAGTCGCCTGTGAATTGGCGATTGGGAAAGAGCCCGAAAAGGTTGCAGATGTCACTGGTGAAATGATCCTTCAGGTTCTTGGAGGCCTTCCTGAAGATGACGTCCATTGCGGCTTCTTGGCTGCGAAGACCTTGCGGGCAGCCTTAAGTGAAATTTCGTAAATGGCTAAGTGAGTGCATGAATCCCGTATTCCTGGAAACTCCCTTTTTGCCACCGTCACCCCCGATCTCTCCCCCACGGGTGAGAGGGTTAGGGTCAATGCTGTTGAATTAAGCTTTTTCGGGCGGGCATAAAGCCCGCCCCTACACACATCGGAAGGTACGGTTCGTAGGGGCGGGTTTATCCCCGCCCGGACCTTTTCCCAGCAACACAGCGGGAAAGGAATCTGGACAGGACATCCTTAATTCAACAGTATTGAGGGTTCGGGTTCGGGTCACATATACGCTGGCAATGCAAAACATGGCATAAAGATTCCATTTTGGGATTTCACCCTCGTCCCTATCAAAGAGCCCGAACGAGGGGATAGAGACTGGTATCAATCATGGTGTAGAGGAAATGGAAAGATGACGGCAAAAATCAGGCAATTCGTCACAACGGATGTTTGGAGAATACGCTTAAGGGACCTTCCACTGAAAAAGCGATACTGGCTTAGACCCTTACGGGTGCTGGTCCTCTCATGGAGGCAATTTCATGAGGACAAATGTCCTTTGAGGGCATCCGCTCTAACCTTTTACTCCTTATTGTCACTTGTTCCTGTGCTAGCCATGGCCTTCGGCGTTTCTAAGGGGTTCGGCCTTGAGAAGGCCCTTGAAAGGCAACTTCTCACGAGATTTCAGGGACAGGAGGAAGTCATTGTGACGGTGACGAACTTTGCCAACTCCCTCCTTGAAACAACAAGAGGTAGCGTCATCGCTGGTGTGGGCATTTTGCTCCTGTTTTGGACGATTGTGCGAGTTTTGGGACACATTGAGAATTCATTCAACCATATTTGGGGAATCAAGAAACAACGAAGCTTTATAAGAAGGATTAGCGATTACCTTTCGGCTATGGTCATATGTCCTTTGCTCTTGATTATGTCAAGTGCCGCAACTGTCCTGATTAAGACCCAGGTAGCCTTTGTGGTCCAAAAGGTCTCACTTATAGGGGCAATCAGCCCCGCCATATTCATGGCTTTGAGATTGCTACCGTACTGCGTCGTTTGGGTATTGTTTACCTTTATTTACATGTTTATACCAAACACAAAGGTCAGCTTCAGGTCCGGTATCTTTGCCGGCGTTCTGGCTGGTACCCTGTACCAGCTGTTTCAGTGGGTATGTCTTTGGTCACAGATTGGCGTTTCAAAATACAATGCCATCTATGGAAGCTTTGCCGCTCTGCCACTGTTTCTGATTTGGCTCCAAATCAGTTGGTTGATTGTCTTGTTTGGCGCTGAGCTATCGTCTGCTCATCAGAATGAAGAGACCTTCGAGTTTGAGTCAGACTGTTCAGACATCAGCTATGCATTCAAGAAATTGCTCACCTTGCGAGTGGCCCATCTGCTGGTTAAGGATTTTTCGGAGGGGAATCCTCCGCTATCCGCTGGGCAAATCGCAAGGAGGTTGGAAATTCCTATACGCCTGGTTTGGGAGATCGTTTACGGACTGGTTGAATCAAAGGTCGTTTCAGAGGTGTGCGGCCCTGAAAATGAGGAAACAGCTTATCAGCCTGCACGTGACATTGACCTCTACACAATCAAATATGTTATTGATAACATCGAGCGCCGGGGAAGTGACCACCTACCTGTTGCCAAGTCAGAAGAATTGGGTAAACTCTCTGATTGCCTCAAGGCTTTAGGCGAACTCGTTGAAAAATCACCGAGCAATGTGTTGCTAAAGGATATTTAGAAGAAGACAAGACGGGTTCTGCCATATACATTAGTCATTGGGACCTGTCTAACCCCTGATAAGCCACATTGAACCGGACTTTATGGTAAACAAAAAGGGACGACTCGGGGACGCACACAATAAGAACATGACGGCTATGCTCCGAACCCCTTTTTTATTTTCCGAAAAGATCTTTCAAAAGCTTTTCCAGGGGTTTTTGCAATCCATCTTCTCCTTTACCTTCAGGCACCTGAAGCTTTTTTCGCAATTCCTTAATCCCCTTGTCTACAGCTTTTCGGGTGTAGTGCTTTGTGAGTGCTTCCAGGACATATTCTTCATCTAAGGAAGGTACCGGCTTCTGTATAGAGCCCTTTATCGTAATGGGCAGAACCATCCTTTTTTCGTGATCAAACAAAGCCTCCAACACATCGGCCTTTCGAGCCAGTTTCTGCGAGTGCCGCCTCGACAAAATCAGCTTACCCTTGAAATCCAAGGAGTTGGCATCTATGAAGCATTTGCCTTTCAGGATAGCAAGCGAATCCGTCGCCTTGCTCGTGTGTATATTGTGAAGTTGCAAAGTCTTGAAGTTCAGCGTCTTTCCTATAATTTCAAGCTTGCCTTCCAGTGAATCGAACTGGGTTGTGTCATGTTTTTTAATTCCGTTTCGCTGCCCGGGTAAGAACCGGGCTACACCTCTTAAGCCAAACAGGTTATCCAGAACGCTCTCCGCAAGATTGAAGTTTTTCAATTCTCCCCGAGAAACTCGAAACTCGCCATTTGCATGCATCGCCTGCTTTTTGTCCCCCTTTGTGCTGCCTCGCACCTCGAAGCGACCAGAGAGTCTACCGGAAAAGCTATCTTTGTATTCAGTCAAGTTATTTAGAGCTTCGCCCACTTCAATCCCTTTGAAAACAGGCTCAAAGGACCAATTGCCTTTTGCAGGCTCGTAAGATCCTGAGCATTGAATGGCTCCTTGAAAGGCCTCCAACTCCAGACCGGCGATCTTTAATTGATCCCGTGTATATTGAAGGTTTGATAATAGCCTTTCAAAGGAAACGGATAGAATCTCACCCTTTTCTATCTCGAGCTTGCCTGAGCCACCGATTTCATCGGCCTTTTTCTTTCCCTGCACTTCGATATTAACTGCCTCCATAACCCCGTGACCGGTGGCCGCAGCTTGCTTCTGATCGCCCGAAGGGGGTATGTCAAATCCAAGTCGTTCAGAGGAAACGTGCAGCTTAAACGAAGCGTCTTCAGGGGTTCCGCGCAGAGAGCCCCTCAAAGAGCAACTCCCTTTAATCTGATAAGGGGACAACAATGGCACTATGTTGTCCCAACCTTCGAGTGACACGGGACGGGTTTGCAATAGAAAATCGAAATGCGGCTTCTCCTTAATCGTTATTTTCCCAGGAGCCGTCATTACTAGATTATGCAGAATAAGCTGGAGCTCTCTAATATTGAGACGCTCCCCCTCCTTATCTGCCTTCCACACGATGGAAAGTGGCATTCCGGCAGATTTTTGAAACTGATCGCCATACTCGATTTTCATCGCGTTCATGTCCACTTTCGTTTCAATGTGAAATTTCTTCTGGCTCCAGGAGGATTGAAGGTTTATCTCTACGGGCCCTTCTATTTGTAACTCCTCTGGGAGGTTGCCAGACCTCTCGCCGCTTCCATTTTCCCTTCGCTCTTGCAAAACGAGGGCCTGGAGTTCTATATCCGATTTTGAGACAATCTTTTCCCCCAAAGAGCCTTTGGCCTCGAGATTGATACTGAGGCTACCGGAAAGGACTTGCAGGGGCAAGCCCTCAGGAATGAAATATTTTAGGCTTTCAACGGTCAGTCCCTGGAAAGAAACCTGGATATCAAGGGGCATTTTTTTCAGCTGGAGTCCCTCTCCAATGGGCCCCACAGTCCCTTTGAGGTGGAAGTCCTTCCCGGGGGCTTCCGTAATGTTTGCGGCAACCTCAATGGATATGGGATACTGGAGTGACACATCCTCTACCTTAAGATCCAATCCGTCAATCGAAACGGGGCTGGCCCCAGGGAAAAGCATTTCATCTAGGTAAAGTATCTTGCCTTTCTGGATTTCCAATTCGTTGACGAGAAGCGCCGCCAACAGGCCAGGGTCTTGAGGACCCCCCTCCTTCTGTTTGGGCTTCTCGTTCGAGGGCAGGGGCTCTTTTTTTGATGCTTCTTTCCCCGAGGTAATCAGATCGTCGAAGCTAAACGCCCCTTTTGTGTTCCGGGCCAAACGGATAACAGGCTGTTTCAGAATGATCTTCTTCACCTTAATTTGCTTTCTTATTAGTGGCAGTATCTGGACCTGAACCTGTAGGCTTTTAAGGCGTAAGAAATCCCCTTGGGAAAAGGCGGGGTTATCCGATATGCGAAGACCTCGAATCTCTGCTCCCAGGCCTGTTAAAATGGTCATCTCGATGCCCTGGAAGTCAACCTCTCGAGGAAAATACGGTTTCAGTTGCGAAAGAATTGTGCCCTTGTATTTATTCAGGTCGATAATGAAAGGAGCGAGGGCCGCAAGGATAAAACATAAAACCAAGACAATAGTAAGGCCAATCGCTATCTTTTTCATCCTGCCACCTCCTTTTTGACAATATTTTTTCGTCAATACAAATTGTTAAATTATCACTGATCTTCCAAGTGTGCAAGTAAACGACCCCGACTTGAATGGCGGCGTATCCTGCGGCGTTCTCATGTGCGGGCTTGGCGCTCGTCAAATATTGATATTCCTCTATCGGGTGCGGAATATTTTGCGATAGACATTGACACAATGAAGAGTGCAAGCAAGGAAAAAACTCTTTCCCGGGCGGATCATCTGCTATCTGGCCGTGCACAAGCTGATGATCAGCGTGCCGATGTTGCTTGCGAACTGAATTTACCCCTTCAGCAGTGAGCAAATAGGCTGGTTCGTGGCCGCATGGATTGCCTTGGAAACAGGAAAATGATATGTTTGGTTTCGAATAGGCAAAAATCCAACCAGGAAGAGTAATCAGAGGAGCGGAGGTGTATAATGGCTAAGAAAACCATCATCCATTTAAGCGATTTACACATTGGACTCAGACAAAAAGAAAGCAGACAGACCAGAAGGGAGGAGGTTTGACAGATGCTCAACAACTCTCTCCGGGTGGTAATTGATCCAACAGAGACGTAATTACATTGTCTGCATATTTAACCACAAGATCCGCCGCGTCATCAGAAATCTTTTTGCCTCTCTGAGCATTAACCTCCTTTTTTAACGCTTCAAGCTTATCTACCGCGGCACAGATGTTTTCTTTATCAACCGACTTTTCAGCATTTTCTACTTTTGCTAAAAGACTGCTTTGAAGTGCTTGCTCTATCACCCCTTCGGTTACAAGAGTTTCTACAACTCCCGTTAATCCGCTCAAGGTATCAATACAGCCATCACTATCAGCGTCAAAACCGCTTGAATCTTGACACGGACATGCATCTCGCTCATGTGGAATTCCATCATTGTCTACATCGAGGAGGGCAACAAGAAATATCTCTGTGGCCTTACCTCTACCCTGTACCCAGGCTATGCTGCTTTTGCAGGCAACGCTATTTCCACTGATGCAGGGATAACTATCCTCAAAGTCATTATCGGTAATCTGCTCATAGCTTCTTGAGTAGTTGTTATAGACAACAATCTCCCTGTCGCTGCCGTCGTGTCGGGTTAGGACCGTCAGGCCTCCATCGGTTTGGAGACTGTCCGGCCAGACATAGCCTTCAGGGGCGGCTTCTGGCGCGGGATTTTCGCTGGTTAGGTCAAACATAAAGAGAGCAGCGGCTCCGTTTCCGTCGCTCTGTACCCAGATGACGGTTTCGCTATTAATTCGAGGGGAACTACTGTCTAAGGTATTATCAGAGATCGGATTAGGACCGCTTAGGTTTTTCGCGTCGTATAGCATGATCTCGCCTGGCTCAACAGTATGTGCAACCCGCTGTGAGGTCCAGACTACCCGCCCCGCAGCAATTCGCGGAGAATAGTTATCCTTACTATCATTGTTGGAGATCATGCTACCACCTGGCAGGTTTTCTCCTATCTTATAGAGAAAAACCTGGTTGCTACGGCTAGTGTCGTGCTTCTGCCAGACCACATAATCCCCGTCAGTCTGGGGTGAGATGTCATCATAGTCATCATCAGTAAGCTGAATCACCACTTTGTTATCTATATCAATATAGAAGATCTCCCAGTCGCTTGATCCCGATGTTGCTATCTCAAGCCCGCCACGTCCTTGCCAGACTAAATAATTACCCTTGATCTGGGGAAAGTTGTTATGAGAAATGCTTGTGACGTTTCCGGTATTCCAGATCTCAGTGGAATCAGCCTGAAGGCTCCTGCCAGATGTCAAGGAGACAACTACTGCCATTAATAACAAGACAACTAATCTTGATTTCATAGCCTCAACTCCCCTTTTATAAGCTTTCCCATAAGGTTATTAGAATGTTATGGGATCAGTGCCTCCGTAGGCACCCATATCATTCCCATCACTTCCCGCATTTATG
>JAUWMM010000178.1 GCA_030613145.1 Desulfobacterales bacterium
TTTTTGCCCTCGAAAGCAGCGAGAAAAAGCCACTTTTAAAGTGGCGTTGAAGGTCGAGGGTGATATCGAAGTCTTCTTGAGCTAAATCCTTGTAAAGATCCCACACCGCTGGAACACCCTTGTGACGGTTAAAGACAATCATTTTGTCGATCTGAGGATGAGAAGCCACTAGTTCAGCCCATTTAGGCTCTACGAGCCATGTTATCCTGCTTTCCGGCATATTATTTTTGATATGAGACACCAAACAGAGCGCTCGTGCCACATCCCCCAGGGAACCCATCAGAATGATCAGAATCGAAGGAGACGCCGTTGGCTTTTGAGTGGAAGTCGCAAACATGGATAGCACTTTTTTTGTTCACCCTACCTCATAATTGTTTTGAAGCCCGGTGCATATCATTTCGGAGAGCATTTCCGGCAAGCGATGCTTGATTACAGCTCGCCGCCAACGTCTGAGGTAATGATTTCGTAGCTTATTCTTGTTCTGCCGGGAAAGACAGGCTTTGTCAAAATCAAGGATAAATACCCGGTCACCACTGTCCACTAATACATTGCCAGGATGTAAATAGGCATGAAAGATATTGTTTTTGATTAGAATGGAGAGCTGGTCAATGAATTCTTTCATCACAATGTGAGCGTGTTCTTCGTCTGCGCAACTGAGTTCAGCAAGTGTTTGGTTCTGCTTAATCTCTCTGGTTACCAGCCACCCTTTATAAAACAGGCCGCCCCGGAAGGCATAGGAAATCGGTTCGGGAGCATTTACCCCGAGGCTCCTTACTTTTTGCAACAGCTCATACTCAATCTGGCAACGTGTTTTCCCCCACTTCAGGTACCTTCGTTTGACCAGGTATCGAATAAACCCGCCACGGGTATAATATTTAACGACCACCGCTCCTACCCCTTCAAGCTGAGCAGTGGCGATCGAACTTCTGCCACCAAGGGCCGAATCAACGGTATTGGTAGGGTTATTGAAGAGCCTAATGAGCTGGTTTAATTGTCGGTCAGTAAGATCCGATGACGATCCGAAATGATACGAATCATATGTTTTGGTTAATGCCGTACTCATTACAGGGAACGAGCCTTATATTCTTCATCCTGAAACTCTAAGATATCTAAATGATAAGAAGTTCTTTCTAAATCATGAGATTGTAAAAAAATGAGGCTTGTGTGTCAAGAAAGTAATGGTTTCAACCTACGGTAATTTGAAGTGTTGCGGTTGATAGAGGGCTTGTAAAGCTGTTGACTTTAACAATCTACGTGATAAAGATTTTACAAACTGTGATTTCAAAATTGTGCCAGTTGGAAGTATGGTGACCAAAGCGATGGCGCTGACGGAAAATCATAACATGATACAAATTGTCGTTGTCGATAAGGACAATCGACCAGCGGGACTATTTCATTCACATGAGCTTTTGGAAACTGGGATAGAAAGAAATGAGTGGTAAAGGTCTTCGTAAAAGGATCAAGAGGTGGCTTGTTTATGTTTTCGTTCTATTCTTCGTTAGGGTTCTTCGGAGTGTGAACCGGTTAACAGCCATTCGACTGACCCTTCTTATAGGGAGAATAGCTTTTTATTTAGCTAAAGGCGCACGAAATAGAACCATCCGACATTTGACTTTGGCATTTGGCACTGAAAAATCACCTAAAGAAATCAGGAGGTTGGCTCGACAAGTTTTTCTGAACCTTGCTGTGTCTGCTGCTGATGCCATCAGATTACCAATTTTGGTCGAACAAGGCTTAAATAGTTTTGTTACAGTTGAAGGATTTCATCATCTCAAGAATGCACATGCAAAAGGGAAAGGGACAATTTTACTAAGTGGACATTTTGGCAATTGGGAATTACTCGGAGCATGGTTAGTGCAAAATGGCATCCCTCTCAAGGTGATCGCAAGGCCGGCCTACGATCCTCGTCTAGATGAAATGCTTGTCGATATCCGCAATAAAACAGGATATACGAACATACCGCGTGGCAAGGGTACAAAAGAAATCGTGCGAAGTTTGAAACTTGGTTATGCACTCGGACTCCTTGTTGATCAAGATACAAAAGTTAAGGGAGTATTTGTAAATTTCTTTGGTCGACCAGCCCATACGGCCACTGGCCCTATAATCCTCTCACAAAAATTTAGTGCACCAATCGTCCCGATTTTTATTCGACTCCGTGAAGATCTGACTTATCACGTTTATTGTGGTGAAGAATTGTCCTTGGAAAACACAGGTGACGAAGAACGTGATCTGATAGTAAACACGCAAAAATGTTCCGATGTGTCTGAAGGGATAATTCGTCGCTTCCCCGATCAATGGGTGTGGATGCATCGGCGGTGGAAGAAACAACCAACTTTACCGATCCCATCCTCCAAGGCCAAAATGGCTTTCATCCGGTTTCTTCCATAAGGATTTTGCTTACGGTCTTTATGTCGTCGGGCCGATCTACGCCTATGCTTCGGTGATCGGTCACCACAACGTGAATCGGAATTCCGTTTTCAAGGAAACGCAGTTGTTCAAGTCTTTCTATGGTTTCAAGACGGCTTGGGTTTAGAACCACGAATTGTTCCAGAATACTCATGCGGAAAGCATACAGCCCGATGTGTCCGTAAAACTCATCCCCTTGCCCTTCGCGAGGATGTGGGATAGGGGAGCGGGAAAAATAGAGGGCTCTACCATCTTTCGCGAATACTACCTTGACCCGGTCCGGGTTCTTGGCCTCCTTTAAGTCGATTTTTCTCGCCAGGGTCGTTACCCGTACCTCCGGGTCCGTGAATGGGCGGACGAGGTCGGTGAGCATAGCCGGATCAAGCGCGGGCTCGTCGCCCTGGATGTTTACCACAACGGCGTCTTTGGGGACTCGAAGTAGCACGGCCGCTTCCAGAACCCGGTCAGTGCCGCTTGGGTGGTCGTCTCGTGTCATAAGGACCGGAACTTCCAGCTCTTTAGCGGCGGATTTAATCCGCTCGTCGTCCGTGGCCAGGACGATCTGCGACAGTTGGGGACACTGTCTGGCCCGCTCAAAAACATGCCAGAACATGGGCCTGCCGAGAATCTCAGCCAGCGGCTTGCCGGGAAAACGCTTAGATCTATAGCGTGCTGGGATGATCCCATAGCATTTTGGAAGTTTATTCATTAAAGAACTGCTCCTCGGCGTTGTTTACGTGTTATTGAGAAATTCGTTAATAAGACGGCAGGCGCGTATTGTTCCGCCCTGTCGGTCTTTCACATACCTGATGGCCGCTTCACGGACTTTTTCGTGCGACGGCGACTTTTCTATGTCCTCCACCAGGATGTCTGCAACTTCCTTCCAGTCGGCCGCTATGCGGACAAGCCTTTGTTCCACGATTTCATGGCCAACCCAGGCGAAGTTTTCCCAGGAGGGACCGATAACGGGGACGACCCCGCAGGTGAGCGCTTCCAGAAAATTCTGCCCGCCGAGAGGCGCAAGGCTGCCACCCACGAAGGCGGCTTGTGACAGTTTGTAGGCCAGGGTCAGCTCGCCAAAAGTATCCCAGAGGATGACCGAACCAGAAGGGACGTGCTTTTCGGTTTTGGACCGCAACGTCCATGCTATTGCCAGACGGTCCAGAGCCTTTCCCCAGTACTTTATCCTGTGCATGTGTCTTGGAAAGAGACCGATTATTGTCTTTGGTCGCCTGTGGTGAATATCAAGGATGATCCTTTCGACGACGGATTCCTCCTCACGCCTGACAGAACCGAGCACAACTAACGGGATGTCGGGCCGAAGAATATCTTCGAGTGGATTTCTTGTGTGGCGCGCGGGCTCAGTGCGGCCGAGCCGGTCGAATTTCATGTTCGGCATCACATCCACGTGTTCTCTGCCGAATAGCGTGGCAAAGCGTTTGGCGTCGTTTTCAGATATGGCGAGAATTTTATCCGGTCTGAGCGTATGCCAAAGCGAGGGCCAGGTGAGATACCTGGTCAGGCTTTTAGCGGTAATCCTGCCATTTATTATCAATGTTTTGCAGCCGTATTTTTTCAAGGCGCGGAGGAGACCGGGCCACATCTCCGATTCCAGGAGAACCATGATCTTGGGGCGAATGTTATTGACGGCCGTCTCCATGATAGCGGGCTTGTCAAACGGAAAATAGGCTCTGTATGCGCTCACGCCCCTATTGTTCGGGGTAATGTCGTTAATGGCACGATCCAGGATTTCCATTCCCTGGCTGGTGTTGGAGGTCATCATGACCCTGATCGGGCGGGCGGGTTTCAAGTTTCTGAGGAGCGCCCAGGCCAGATAGGATTCTCCGGCTGAGGCGGCTTGAATCCACAGGTTTGCCGTGTTTATCTTTTGCTGAAGTGTCCGCTGCTCGAATCCCTCGGCAAGGCGGTGGTTAAAGCGAAGCGCAGGTATGGCGAGCCCCCAGCCCAAGTTATAGAGCCAAAAGGCAGCCTTCTTTGCTATGTTGTTCGACACGAGTTCGTTAACCCCTGTTGGCAAAGTATATTCCTTCTCTTGTGTCCTCAAGACCGCATTCGATAAACCTGGCGATGAGATCTTCAAACAAATATCCCGGTTCCGCTGCGGCCTATGGCTGCAAACTGATCGGACTCATTCCCGGAAGCGTGTTTGTGATAAGAACTTCCTTTAGGACGAAGGATAATAGTGAAAATGCGGTTGTGTGTCAATTTTAAACCACACACACAAACGCCCTTTGTGTTGGGCGTTGACAGCTTAGCTGTTGTTTGTTACTCGTTATTCTCCTTTTAGATTCTTGCAAGCCATGTCCATGTATTTTGAAGAAATTCAAGATACAGTGGATTGGAGATATGTGTCTGTGCTGCTTGGATTATCGAGTCGTTTACGCTGTTTAGAACCTTTTTTATTGATGTACTTTTGGCAAAAATGGCCACAATAAAGTCGTCGAAGGGTCTTGAAAGAGCTTCTAACAATTGTCACTTGTCGAAAATTGATGATATATTTGGCAGGGAAAAGAGAAGAACAGAGGTAACGGAGATTGAGGAAACAACGAGGCTTTAACGGCACATTAACTGCTTTTATTGCAAGTATTCCACAAAAGCATATTGCCAGTGTTGGCAAGATATTGGGGATGCTTGTGTACTTCGTAGATCTGCGCCATCGACGCATCGTGAGGCGCAATCTGCAATTCGTCCATCCTGAATGGTCTC
>JAUWMM010000121.1 GCA_030613145.1 Desulfobacterales bacterium
TGGCTATGGTACCTTGGAACACTTGTACCCGTCATTGGGCTGGTACAGGTGGGAGGGCAGTCCATGGCAGACCGCTATACCTACGTGCCGCTGATTGGCCTGTTTATCATTATTGCCTGGGGTGTTGCTGACCTTGTAACACGGTGGCGCTATCGAAGGCTCGTGCTCGCCATATCCACAGGTGTGGCGCTTTTACCACTCGTGATATTTACATGGATGCAGGTTAGCCATTGGCACAACAGCGTTACACTATTTGAACACGCACGCGACGTGACTGCCAACAACTATTTGGCGTACCACAACCTGGGACGCGCGCTGGCTGAACAGGGTAGGCTCGATGAGGCCATTGACCATTATTCCAAGGCGCTACGTATCAAACCCAACCTGGCTGAGGCGCACTATAGCCTGGGGGTTGCGCTGGCTGAACAGAAGAGGTTTAAGGAGGCGATTAGTCATTATTCCAAGGGGCTGCGTATCAAACCCAACGATGCGGATGCGCACTGCCATCTGGGACAACTATTAGAAGAGCAGGGTAAGATAAATGAGGCCATTGGTCATTATTACGAAGCGGTGCGGATCAAACCCGATTTTGCTGAGGTATACTACAATATGGGGGTGCTTTTGGGAATGATGGGGAATTATCGTGGAGAGCTGCAAGCATACGAGCGGGCTATTCGTGTTAAACCGGATTATGCCGAAGCGTATTCTAACCTCGGAGCGGTTTATGGAGGCATGGGTTTCTACTCAAAGGCTATTTGGGCGTTGGAAGAAGCCGTCCGGCTAAGCCCGGACGACAGTGTGGCTCAACAAAATCTTAAAATGGCTTACGAAATATTCAAGAATCAGAAAATTGGATTTGGGGATTTAGGAATTGAGGGATTAAGGGATTGAATTATCACGAAAACACGAAAGTACGAAAGCGCGAAAGGAATAATTGTGATAGCATTGTCTTAAGGGGGGCTACGTTATATGCTTAAAGGGAAAAAGGTGGTAGTGGTCATGCCTGCGTACAACGCAGAAAAGACCCTTATGCAGACCTATGAAGAGGTTCCAAAAGATATTGTAGACGATGTTATTCTGGTCGACGATCAAAGCCAGGACAGGACATCTGAAATTGCGCGGTCTCTCGGTATCAACACCATCGTCCATTCCAAGAATTTAGGTTATGGGGGGAATCAAAAGACATGTTACAAGGAGGCCCTGAAATTGGGGGCAGACATTGTCATTATGGTCCATCCCGACTATCAGTACACTCCAAAGCTAATTACTGCCATGGCCTCACTTATAGCCGAAGGGTTGTTCGATTGTGTGTTAGGGTCACGTATTCTCGGGGTAGGGGCCCTGCAGGGAGGTATGCCACGGTACAAATATGTAGCAAACCGTATACTCCCCTTCTTTCAGAATTTATTGCTTAGATACAAGTTGTCGGAATATCACACGGGATATCGAGCATTTTCCCGGAAACTTCTGGAAACGCTCCCCTTGGAAAACAATGACGATGATTTTGTCTTTGACAACCAGATGCTTTCGCAGATTATATACGGAGGTTTCAATATCGGCGAGGTCACGTGCCCCACACGCTATATTAAGGATTCCTCATCTATTAGTTTCCGAAGGTCTGTCGTATACGGTATCGGAGTTGTCATGACATCAGTGGAGTTTCGACTGCACCGGTGGGGATTATGTTGTAATCGACTTTTTGCTCCCCTTGACGACACAGAGAGTTGACTCTCGTAAACATTCGTAGGATCAATTCCAACAAAGTGCGGTTGAGTTTATCCACATTGGCAAGCGAGGAAATTTATGACAATAGTTGCCCAAGCCCCTAATCATACTTGTCCGTTATGTGAATCGAACAGTACCAGTCCCCGTCAGGGCTACCAGCACATCATGCCGGGCGAATGGTCCCTTTATCAATGTTTGGATTGCAGGACGTCCTTTATCGATCCCATACCCGATTCTGAGATCCTGGCAAAATATTATGATGAGAATTACTACGGTCATGGAGAAGGAAAATTTCTCGGCCCTGTGGAAAGGATCGTCCAATTTTTTCGATACTTGAGGGCGAGGACTGTGCGGAGGTTAACACCAGCAGGCCGTGTCCTGGATGTGGGCTGTGGCAGGGGATTGATGCTCAGGTTCCTAAAAAGTTGGGGATATGAAGTCGATGGCATCGAGTTGGATACCATGGCTGCTGTGCGGGCGCGTCAAAACCTAAACCAAGAGATCTTTCACACATTAGAGGAACCGGATCGATTCCTCCGCCAACAGTATCAAGCCGTCTGTTTTTGGCATTCTCTGGAGCATATGCCACAACCCGGGAAAGCCTTAGAGATTGCTGATCGCCTTCTATCGCCAGGAGGCCTTTTGGTTATTGCAGCGCCTCACATGGAAAGTATCCAGAGTCGTTTGTCAGGTGCGTCGTGGCTTCACTTGGATCTGCCGCGTCATTTAGTACACTTTGACATGGAGCGCTTGGCAGAGTTTCTCCAATCCAGGGGATATCAACTCATTAAGCACCAGCACTTCTCCCAGGAATATAACGTTATTGATACGCTGTGTTACCTGTATGAAGTGCTTGGATTCAAGCGCCTTTATCCATTTAGTCTGATCCAAGGCATGCATCGGCACAGGACTGGCGGGGACTGTCATACCTTAAAGACTATCGCAGGGCTGTCACTGATGCTTCCATTGACGGGTGCTTCTTTTTTGATTGCCAATTACTTTTCCTTGTTGAGGAGTGGCAGTACGACAACACTCTTTTTGAGAAAAGCTCTTGATTTGTCAAACTAAAATCAAGTTTAGCACTAAGAACCTACAGTGAAGGCAGTATAGAGGCAAAAAATGCTGCTTCTGTATGACACGACCATGTCATAGGAGACAATATCGCCATGCGGGCTAATCGTTTGAAACTTGTAATCTGCCTGTTGTTGATTGTAGCAACCATTGCTGTTTTTTGGCAGGTTTACAACCATGATTTTGTGAACTACGATGACAACTTGTACGTCACCGAGAACCGGCATGTTCAGGCCGGATTGACATGGGAAGGGATCATCTGGGCTTTTACCACCACACATGCCAGCAACTGGCATCCGTTGACATGGCTGTCTCACATGCTCGACTGTCAGCTCTTCGGGTTGAACGCAGGCGGGCATCATCTTACCAACTTGCTGTTTCATATCGCAAATACTCTGTTGTTATTTTTGGTTTTTAATCGGATGACCGGGGCAATCTGGCGAAGCGCCTTTGTTGCAGCCCTATTTGCGCTACATCCGCTTCATGTGGAATCAGTTGCCTGGGTGGCTGAGCGCAAGGATGTTCTGAGCACCTTCTTCTGGATGCTCACTATGTGGGCGTACGCCCGTTATGCTGAACGGCCGGGGATCAAGATATACCTTTTGGTTTTTCTATTCTTTGCCCTTGGCCTTATGGCAAAACCTATGCTTGTAACTCTGCCATTTGTCCTGCTTCTTATGGACTACTGGCCCCTTGGCCGCTTACAATTGGGCCAATCGATCAAAGAGAGTACATTGAAAATTCAGGCATTGCCCATTCTTCGTTTGGTGTGGGAAAAGGTCCCCCTTTTTGTTCTGACAGCAGTTTCGAGTGTGGTGACTTACTGTGCTCAGCAGGCAGGGGGATCTGTAGAGTCTTTGCTTCCGTTTCAAATGCGGGTCGGGAATGCTCTTGCTGCGTATATAAATTACATTGGAAAGACGATTTGGCCTCTTCATCTGGCCGTTTTCTATCCGCACGTGCGGGTGGTGCCCATATGGCTCGCTGGTTTGTTGTTGATGTGCATATCTTTTTTTGTGATTCGAGTGGGCCGTCGGTCACCTTACCTTTCTGTGGGTTGGCTATGGTATCTTGGAACACTTGTTCCGGTCATCGGACTGGTCCAGGTAGGAGGACAAGCTATGGCAGACCGGTACACCTATGTGCCTATCATCGGTCTGTTCACCATTATTGTCTGGGGTGTTGCTGAGCTGGTGGCAAAGTGGCGCTGCCAAAAATTTGTGCTTTCCATATCTGTTGGGGTAGTGCTTTTAGGATTGGCAATGGGCACGTGGTTACAACTCACGCACTGGCATAACAGTGTTACGCTTTTCAAGCACACGCTTGATGTAACACCCAACAATTATTTGGCGCACAACAACCTGGGAGTTGCACTATCTGAGCAGGGTAGGATCGAGGAGGCCATGAAACAGTATCGCAAGGTGGTGGAAATCAACCCCAATTATGCAATGGCATACTATAACTTAGGGCTGGCACTAGGTCAGCAGGGAAGATTCGAAGAAACTATTGGTTATTTTGTCAAGGCGCTACAGATTAAACCTAATTATGCGGAGGCATACTACAACATGGGGGTGTCTCTCGGGAAGATGGGAAATTACCCGGAAGAGTTGAAAGCGTACAAAAGGGCTATTAACGTTAAACCAGATTATGCTGAAGCGTATTGTAACCTTGGAGCGGCCTATGCAGGCATGGGTCTCTATTCGGAGGCTATTTGGGCATTCAAAGAGGCCATCCAGCTAAACCCGGGTAACAGGGTGGCTCAACACAACCTCAAAATAGTCTACGAGAAAATCAAGAACCTAAAACCTGGTCGGATAAAGTAAGTATGAAAGAGCAGAGAGCGAAGAGCAGGGAGCGGAGAGAATTGTTGATTGAGGGATTGAATTGTCACGAAAAGACGAAAGTACGAAAATGCGAAAGGAATAATTGTGAAATAAAAAGAGTGGTTAACTAAATTTCGTAATTTCGTGATTAATTACTGTTATAAAATATCATGCGATCCAATCATTTGAAACTTATAATCTGCCTGTTTCTGATCGTAGCAACCATTGCTGTCTTTTGGCAGATCAGCAATCATGATTTTGTGAACTACGATGACGACTTGTACGTCACCGAAAACAGTCATGTTCAGGCCGGATTGACCCGGGAAGGGACCATCTGGGCTTTTACCACCACCCATGCCGGCAACTGGCATCCATTGACATGGCTGTCGCACATGTTGGACTGTGATCTCTATGGATTGAACGCAGGCTGGCACCATGTCACCAATCTGCTATTCCAGATCGCACATGCCATTTTCCTATTTCTGCTCCTTAACCGAAGGACCGGGGCGCTCGGGTTGAGCGCCTTTGTTGCGGCTCTCTTTGCTCTGCATCCTCTCCACGTGGAATCAGTTGCGTGGGTGGCTGAGCGCAAAGACGTCCTGAGCACCTTTTTCTGGATGCTCACAATGTGGGCTTACATTCGTTATGCTGAACGTCAGGGGGGCAAGACATATCTTTTAGTTCTTCTATTCTTTACTTTTGGCATTATGTCCAAGCCGATGCTTGTGACATTGCCATTTGTGTTGTTTTTGATGGACTACTGGCCACTTGGCCGCTTACAATTGGGCCAATCGATTAAAGAGAGTAACCTGAGAATTCAGGCATTGCCGGTTTTTCGTTTGGTTTGGGAAAAAGTTCCTCTTTTTGCTCTTGCGGCGGTTTCAAGTGTCGTGACTTTCTATGCGCAGATAGGAACCGTAGCCCCCCTGGATGAGCTTCCCCTAAAAGCTCGTATGTCTAACGCCCTGGTTGCTTATGTAAGCTATATATGGAAAATGATTTGGCCTCAAGACCTTGCAGCTTTCTATCCTCATACAGGCATGCCGCCCATTTGGCAGGTCGTGGGGGCCGGTTTGTTGCTGGCATGCGTATCCGTTTTTATAATTCAGGCGGCGCGGCGGTTTCCGTACCTTGCCGTAGGGTGGATGTGGTACCTTGGAACACTTGTTCCGGTCATTGGGATAGTGCAAGTGGGGGCGCAATCTATGGCGGACCGTTATACCTACGTGTCTCTTATCGGTCTGTTTATCATGATTGTCTGGGGGATCGCTGACCTCGCGGCAAAATGGCGCTATCGAAGACACATACTAACCACATCCACAGTGGCGCTCCTTTTAGCCTTGGCAGTAGCTACATGGTTACAAGTCCACCATTGGCGCAACAGCATTACGCTCTTTAAACACACACTCGATGTGACGGATCAGAACTGGCTGATTCATGGCACCTTAGGGTCTGCACTGGCCAAAGAGGGGAGGCTTGATGAGGCGATTAGTCATTTTGTCAAGGCGTTGCTTATCAATCGCAACTATGCGGAGGCGCACAATAACCTGGGGGCCGCACTGGCCGAAAAGGGGAAATTTGATGAGGCGATTAG
>JAUWMM010000085.1 GCA_030613145.1 Desulfobacterales bacterium
CCAACAACCAGGGAAAAACAGGTTTGTCCCCCCTTCCATACCAACAGGACCAACGGGGGCAAAAGCACCAATGCAGTGAGCCAACGTTTTAAATGCGAAGACATCATGTCTAAATAGCGTACTTAAGGACCCGATGCTGGATATAGGATACTGGATGCTGGATAGCAAAAAAAAGAAAAGCCCCTTTTTCAATCCAGTATCAAGCGGCCAGTATCCAGTATCTGTCAAAGTTTACAAGCCACGTACCCTACAAAACTTGACTTATTTGTTAAGTTTTCGCCTTATCAAGACGACTATTGCCTGCGAGGCGCTTTCTTGATCTGGGCACCGGTCATCCCAAACCTTCGCTCACGCTTTTGGTAATCTTGGAGGATCCGGATCAATTCCTCCCTTCTAAAATCGGGCCAAAGGGTATGGGTTACACAGATCTCTGTATAGGCAATCTGCCAAAGCAAGAAGTTGCTGATTCGCATCTCACCACTGGTTCGAATCAGGAGATCCGGCTCAGGTAAGCCCTGCGTATAAAGATAATTTGAAAAAACCTCTTCTGTTATCTCCTCTATTTGCAGGCGGCCCGCTCTAACATCGGCTGCAATCTTGCAAGCCGCAGTCACGATCTCATCTCGTCCCCCATAGCTCAAAGCAAGGTTGAGAATCATCCCCTGGTTTTTTCGGGTCATATCGATGATATCCCGGAGCACCTTCACTACATCACCAGGGAACCTTTCGATCTGGCCTATTGCACTCAGACGAATGCCGTTTTCCATCATTTCGGCTGCTTCCGACCTAAGAAACCCTTTCAGGAGACTCATGAGGGCGGAGACTTCTGGCCGAGGCCGCTGCCAGTTTTCGGTCGAAAACGCATAGAGGGTCAGAACCTCTATACCGATCTCACGGCAGACTCGCACGATGTCTCGGACAGATTCAGCACCTTCTCTGTGACCTTTTATCCGGTTCAGGGAACGCTTTTTGGCCCAACGGCCGTTGCCATCCATAATAATGGCGATATGTCGGGGGAGTGAGTCGAGTCGTAAGGAAGGAGTATCAGAATTCAAGGATCTCTTTCTCTTTATCCTGGCATGTCTGGTTAGCTATTTTAATGTAATCGTCTGTGATCTTCTGCACCTTGTCTTGAGCCCCGAAGAAATCGTCCTCTGAAATCTCGCCATCCTTTTTCAGGCCTTTTAGAAGCTCGTTTGTGTCCCGGCGAATATTGCGGATTGATACCTTGTGCCCCTCAGCTATCTTGCGAACGACCTTGACAAGCTCTTTTCGCCGTTCTTCGGTAAGCGGCGGTATAGAAATCCGGATGACCTTTCCGTCATTCATGGGAGTCAGCCCTAGTTCTGATTTTAGGATTTCCTTTTCAATCTCCCCAATCACCAACTGATCCCAGGGCTGAATAATGATAAGCCTGCTCTCTGGGACAGATAAGGATGCTATTTGGTTCAAGGGTGTGGGTGTTCCATAATAGTTCACCTTAATACCCTCAAACAGTGCAAGGGAAGCCCTGCCGGTGCGGATCCTCCTAAATTCATTTTTTAAGGCATCAATCGCCTTAACCATCCCCTCCCGCGCATCATCATAAAGCGAATCAATCATCCCCTGATGCCTCTCTTATTATAGTTCCAACATCTTCTCCGCAGACAACTCTTCTAAGATTCCCTTTTGTTTTTAGGTTAAATACAATCACAGGAAGCTTATTATCCATTGCCAGGGAAACGGCGGTCAAGTCCATAATCTTCAGTTGCCACTGTAGAACTTCAAGATAGGTAACGCTATCCATTTTCTTTGCATTGGCATTCGCGACCGGGTCCGCATCATAAATTCCGTCCACCTTGGTGGCCTTCAAGAGCACTTCCGCATCAATTTCCTGAGCCCTCAGGGCCGCTGCCGTGTCCGTAGTGAAATAAGGATTACCTGTACCAGCAGCAAAAACCACAGCCCGCCCCTTTTCCAGGTGCCGGACAGCCCGCCTGAGGATATACGGTTCTGCTACCGCACACATCTCTATGGCCGTCTGAACTCGGGTCTGAACACCCCTTTTTTCAAGGGCGTCCTGGAGGGCGATACTATTGATGACAGTGGCTAACATGCCGATATGGTCAGCCGAGGTACGGTCCATGCCATAGGTGCTGGCCGCTACGCCCCGAAAGATGTTCCCACCTCCAATGACCAGGGCGATCTGGACCCCGAGATCATAAACCGATCGAACCTCGCCTGCGAGATATTTAATCATCTCAGGGCTTATGCCATAACCCTGACTACCCACCAAAGCCTCGCCGCTGAGCTTAACCAAGATTCTTTTGTACTTCGGAGAAGGCATATTATCCCACTACTCTCCTCCCAACTGATAACGGACAAATCGTCTCACAGTGATGTTCTCCCCCGTCTTCGTTACAATATCATGAATCAGATCCTGTATGGTTATGTCCGGATCCCGAACATACTGTTGGTCCAGAAGACACGATTCCTTACAAAACTTCTCCATCTTGCCCTGGACTATCTTGTCCAGTATCTTTTCAGGTTTTCCCATCTCTTCGGCTTGTGCCCTGTAAATCTCTTTTTCCCGCTGTATTACTTCTTCGGAGAGATCCTCTGCGCGGATGCCAAGGGGTTTCGTCGCCGCAATGTGCATTGCCAAATTCTTGACAAACGCTTTGAACTCGTCGGTCTTAGCCACAAAATCTGTCTCGCAGTTAACTTCCACAAGGACACCTATCTTGCCACCAGTGTGTATATATGATTGTATAAAGCCCTGGGAGGTTTCCCGCCCGGCTCGCTTTAAGGCTATGGCCACTCCCCTTTTGCGCAGAAAATCGACCGCTTTTTCCAAGTCTCCGCCCGCTTCTGTCAGGGCCTCTTTACAATCCATAACACCCGCATTAGTCCTTGTACGCAGTTGCTTAATCATCTGAGCACTGATTTCTACCATTTACAACTCCTCTCGTGCCTCATCATTTATATCTTTGGGGCTTTGGTCAGATGCGGGTGTTTGCCTTTTGATAATTTCCACAATGGGCCCCTCTGAGCCATCAGAAATTACGGTCTTTTCGCCCGGCCCAGTCATGGCAGCCTCTGCTTCGACAGCCTCTGCTTCGACAGCCTCCTTGTCCGCCTCAGCCTGCAGGCGCTCTTCCAAACGCTTACGACCCTCGATGCATGCATCGGCTATTCGGGAAGTGATAAGCCTGATGGCCCTTATAGCGTCGTCATTGCCGGGAATAATATAGTCTATTTCGTCCGGATTACAATTGCTATCTACAATAGCCACAATAGGTATGCCAAGCCGTCTTGCTTCACGCACAGCAATATTCTCATTCTTGGGATCCACAATAAATAAGGCCCTGGGGAGTCTTTCCATGTTGCAGATCCCCCCAAGGTTATTATCAAGCTTTGCCCTTTCTTTGTCCAGTTTCAGTGTTTCCTTCTTGGGGAAGCGATTGACACTTCCATCGGCAAAAATACCAGTGAGATACTTGAGCCTTTCAATCCCCTTTTTTATGGTCTGAAAATTTGTGAGCATCCCTCCCAGCCAGCGATTGTGCACATAGAACATTTCGCAGCGGTTGGCCTCCTCATAGATGGAATCGCGGGCCTGTTTTTTTGTTCCCACAAAGAGCACCGATTCCCCGCTTGCAACTGTGTCCACAACAAACTCATAGGCCGTTTTGAACATTCTGACCGTCTGCTGCAGATCAATGATATAGATCCCGTTGCGAGCACCGAAAATGTAAGTTTTCATTTTCGGGTTCCACCGTCTGGTCTGGTGACCAAAATGGACACCCGACTCCAGCAACTGCTTCATAGTGATGTAAGACATTCATTCCTCCATTCTTTTCGGTTATTACGAGACCTTTGTCCTGCGGCATTTCCCTTGACCTTGGACAAAATTGAATGCTTTACAAAGGTCACGTTCCTCCGCTCTTATCTTCCCCTCTTCTCACTTCTCGTGGCCTCGGCCCGGGAAGCACCAGAAAGCGGGTCAAAGAGCGTGCGAATTTCCACGAAATTATATTTGTTAGCACACGATAATTAAGCTTGCAACACAATTTTGTGCCCGCCCACGGAGTGATGGAGTATTGGAGTGTTGTGGTTCCACTTTAATCGACAATTGTCCTTGTCCTCACCACCCGATCGTGGCCACTGTAGTCCTTGATTACAGCCCATTCACTATAGGCCCCGGAGCCTTCAATCAGCTTTTCGACCGCAGCCCATTGGTCGTAACCAATCTCAAAAACGAGCCGCCCACCTGGTACAATGTAGCGTGCAGTCTCTTTGATGATGAGTCTAATCGCATCCAGCCCGTCGGAGCCCCCGTCAAGGGCCTCCCGGGGCTCATATTGGGCAATTTCCGGTGGAAGCGCCTTGTATTCATGACTCGAAATGTATGGTGGATTCGAAACGATCACATCAAAATAGTGCACTAGTTCACGGACTGAATCGAACCAATTCCCCTGCAAAAACGTGATGGCTTTATTGAGATCGAGCATTCGAGCGTTATCCAGGGCCACAGCCAGGGCCTTTTCCGAGCGATCAACTGCATAAAACCTGTGCACCGGCCGTTCGGAAGCCATGGCAAGGACAATAGCACCTGAACCGGTCCCGAGGTCCAGTATCTTCAAGGGTGCTGATCCTAGTTCTGGCGGTATGATCGTGAGGGCAGCCTCAACAAGGGTCTCGGTCTCAGGCCTAGGTATCAGGACATCAGGTGTCACCTTCAGATCCATAGACCAGAACGCTTTTTTACCAACAATATAGGCTACAGGTTCTCTTTGAATACGTCTTTGGATGAATCTCTTGAAAACCTCAAGCTCGTGCGATTCAAGGGGGCGATCGAACTGGACGTAAAGGTCTACCCGCCCAATACCTAAGGTATGAGCCAAAAGGATCTCTGCGGCAGCGCGTGGCTGCTCAATGTGATGGGATTTGAAGTAGGCCGTGGTCCACTTGAGGAGTTTCAGGATGGTCCAGGTCTCAGGCAGCATCCTTTGATTCTGCCTCGGCATGCTGAATGGCAAGGGCCTGATAGTGGGTTATAAGGACATCGATGATCTCTCCAATATTTCCTTGGAGAATATTTTCCAACTTGTACAGCGTGAGTCCAACACGATGGTCTGTGACACGACCCTGCGGAAAGTTGAATGTCCTGATCCGCTCGCTACGGTCACCGCTTCCCACTTGACTCCTGCGATCTGCAGAGATTTTCTCGTTCTGCTCGGAAACCATCTTATCATACAAGCGAGCACGCAGCACCTTCATCGCCTTGGCCCTGTTCTTGTGCTGTGATTTCTCATCCTGACAGCTCACTACCAATCCTGTAGGAAGATGGGTTATGCGTATGGCCGAGTCCGTCGTGTTAACGCTCTGCCCTCCGGGACCGGTGGAACGAAAAACATCCACCCTGATGTCGTCGGCATCAATCTTGACATCTACATCTTCTGCCTCAGGCAAAACAGCAACGGTCACTGCCGAGGTATGTATCCTGCCTTGTGATTCCGTGACCGGCACCCGCTGTACCCTATGGGTACCGCTTTCATATTTCAGGCAACTATAAGCCCCCTTGCCCTGCACTGAGGCAATGATCTCCTTGAGGCCGCCTACGCCCGTCACGTGCTTGCTCAAGACTTCTACCTTCCAACCAAGACTGTCAGCATATCTGCTGTACATTTGAAAAAGCTCGGCAGCAAAGAGTCCTGCCTCTTCACCACCTGTGCCGGCTCTGATCTCAAGGACTATATTCTTCTCATCGTTTGGATCCTTAGGAACGAGGAGCAATTTTAATTCGCTCTCCAGTTTTTTTGAACGCTCGTACAGGTGCCGGAGATCTTCACTTGCCAGCTCCTTAATATCCTCGTCACTGTCATTCAAAAGTTCCTTGGACTCTCTGATATTTTCGGCAACCTGTTTGTACTCACGAAAAACGGAAACGATCTTGCCCAACTCAGCATGTTCCTTTGTGTGCTTCCTGTAGGCATTTTGATCTTTTATAAGACCAGGATCGCTCAAGAGCTTCTCGATCTTCATAAACCGTTCTTCTACACCTGTTAGTTTATCGAACATCTATATTCCTATTAAGGGCGAAAGGGGTCTTCTTACCCCAGGTCACCGGCCACGCGGCTCTGTCCTTGCAGCGCCCCCTTCAGGGCTGCGATTGCTACCTCAAGCTGGTCGTCGCTGGGCTCACGCGTGGTCAGTTTCTGTACCCACAGGCCCGGCAAAACCGCCAAACGAACCAGACCCCGGTCCATGTTTCTGCTGCTGAATTTTATCATTTCATAGACCAAACCAGCAATGGGAACCATGAACAGCACCTTCATAACAATTGCGATTACCTGGTTCATGACACCGGGAACATCATACAAGGACGGTGCAAAGGGAAATACGATCGAAAAGAAAAAAATGCTTATCACCAGCACAAACAATATGAAGGCAGTACCGCACCTGGGATGAAGCGTTGAAAATCTCTTGGCGTTCTCAACGGTCAGGGCCTCTCCTGCTTCGTATGCAAAAACAGACTTGTGTTCTGCACCATGGTATTCAAAGATTCGCCTAATCTCCTTGAAAAACGATATGAGCCAGACATAGCCAATGAAAATTATGATTTTCACAGCCCCATCGATCAGATGAAAAAGAAGGTGCTCAACGCCCAGCCTTACACCAAATAAACGGCCAACGAGGCCGCTGATCACATGAGGCAAAATCACAAACAGGACAACCCCTGCCCCAAGCCCTGCAAAGATGGTAAAAAACAGGGCCCAGCCTCCCATTGATTCCTCCTCTTCCTCTAAGGCCTGATTGGCTGAAAAGGTCAGTGCCTGCATGCCATTGATCAGGGATTCAAGCATGATAAGGCTGCCTCTGACAAGAGGCCATTTGAGAAATGTCCATCGCTCAGACAAGGAATGCCATCTGTCCTCCTTGACCAATATCTCGCCATTTGGACGACGCAGTGCAATAGCCATGCTCTTGGGCGCCCTCATCATCACGCCCTCAATCACTGCCTGCCCACCCACATGAATGTCTTTATGTTCCGTCTTGAACACCATAAGCGCTGAATGTAGGGCTTCCCCCTAACCCGGATAAACCGGAAATACGAAGCACGAAATTCGAAACTTGAAACAAATCCAAAATACAAATGTTCGAATGTTCAAAACATGGAATCCAAGTTATTTGACATGATTATGGTTGTGGATTCAGTTTTGGTCATTTGCATTTTGAAAATTGAAAATTTGTTTCGGATTTCGA
>JAUWMM010000316.1 GCA_030613145.1 Desulfobacterales bacterium
ATGGGAGCCGTGTATGACTGGAACCGTGAAGTCGTTACGTGCGCGCCGGAGTATTACAGATGGACGCAGTGGTTTTTCCTTAAGTTCTACCACGCCGGTAGTTTTTCTAAAGCAGAAAAGAGTCTAAGGGCTTGCGCAAGAATAACTTGACAGAATTGGCGATCAGATTTGGGTTAAATTTGGACGATCCGATTGAGCAAAACCACAGGAATAGCTGGCTATTTCGCGGATTTTGCGAATGAGTATCGGCCAAAGATGGCCTGAAGCTGAAATGCCAAAATGGTAAGTTATTTTTGCGCAAGCCCTAAGTCAACAATAAAAATCCACTCTCCTTCTACCGCAACCCCGTCTTTCCATATACGAGACCATGTTTTTTCAGCTTGCCGGTTTCCTCATTTCAAAGTAGATGAGGGGTATATTTAAGTCCACTTCCCGGCCAAGGCTGATAATCCCAATGCCGGTTAAAGGTGTTTCATCATGTCTGAGGCTGATGTTCTTCCCACCCTGGATATTCACATAGGTGCCGTTTGAGCTTCCGTTGAGTCTTATAATCAGCTCTTTTCTTCTATGGATATAATCCCCTGAGCTGGGTCGCCTTGGCCACACGCCCCACCCCTAGAATATAGGCTGCCGTGCGCATGGGAACCTTCCTTTCTCGGGAAATCTTCATGACATCGGCAACAGCCGTTGTCATGATCTTGTGGAGCCTGTCAGATACGTCCTCTTCTGTCCAAAGGAGTTCCTGGAGATTCTGGACCCACTCAAAGTAAGACACCGTCACCCCACCTGCATTAGCCAGGATGTCCGGCAAAACAAAGATCCCTTTATCAACAAGTATCTCGTCTGCCTCGGGTTCTGTCGGGCCATTGGCTCCTTCAGCCACCAATCGGCATTTCAACCTGGGCGCGTTTTCAGCAGTAATCTGATTGCCCAGGGCCGCAGGAACCAGAATATCGCACTCCAGCTCCAGGAGATCCTTGTTGGAGATGACTTCTGCTTCTACTTTTTCTGTCATCAAGCACTTGTACCGGCTCTTGCAGTCAAGTGTCCTTTCAATATCAAGCCCTTGAGAATTATACAGTCCTCCTTTTGAATCACTAATAGCTATGACCCGGGCTCCAGCTCTGCTAAAATATCGGGCGGAGGTCCCGCCAACGTTTCCACACCCCTGAACCACAACTCGGGCTCCTTTTATCGATAGCTTGAGGTGCTCAGCAACCTTCTGCACGGCTATAAGAACACCCTTTCCGGTAGCCTCAAATCGTCCAACGGACCCTCCCAGTTCAAGGGGTTTGCCCGTCACAACACCCGGCACGGAGTATCCCTTGAGCATGCTGTATGTGTCCATGATCCAGGCCATGACCTGAGGATTGGTATATACATCAGGTGCCAGTATGTCGCTTTCAGGACCGATCAAGGGTGCGATCTCCCACGTAAAACGCCGGGTCACCTTTTCCAGCTCGGCCTGAGACATCTCGGGCGGATTGCATTTCACACCCCCTTTTGCACCCCCATAAGGGATATTCACGACAGCCGCCTTCCATGTCATCCACATGGCCAAGGCCTTTACCTCATCCAGGTCAACACTTGGATGATAACGAAGACCTCCTTTAGCAGGCCCGCGGGTATCGTTGTGGGTCACCCGGTAGCCCTTGAAAACCTTAAGACTTCCATCATCCATCTTCACAGGGCAGTGAACCGTCAATTCACGCCTAGGATACCTGAGTTTTTCCAGTATCCCCTCATCGACATCCAGGTACGGAGCAACCACATCAATCTGCTTAATGGCCATCTTGTAGGGATTAACTTCTGTCATAGCTTGCCTCTCTTAAGGAAAAACATCTTAAGAACCACCAGATTCAGTAAAATCAGGGAGCAGTGACTTAGCATGGGGGATGCTTTGTCCCCTCCGCATTCCAAGTTTTTCAATACCGAAATAAACCAATTCAATATCATCCAAAACTTTGGGAATAGAGTGTACTTCTCCAGGCTCAATTACGATGCATTGGTCGGACAATATTTCAACCTTCTTTCCATCAACCAAAAGTTCTCCCCTGCCGGTCAAAAAGAAAAGTATTTCATACATGCTATCGTGGGTGTGTGGGGAAACGCTCTGCCCAGCCCTAACTACCGCCTTGCTGAACTTAGTGAGTCCTGGAATCACACCTGTGTTGATCATTACCTGTTTTAGAATCTGAGGATCATGACTGACAGTTACTAAAGGAATGTCTTTTAGGTTGATGATTTTCACATTCCGGGCTTTCTATTATTCGCGTCAGTTTTCAATATCAAAACATGAGGATCTTGTCGCATATTGAGTTTGACTCAATTACAGATGGTTGAAGCGATATAAATTCAAATGCATCCCCGTCAAAAAGTCCCTTGTCGCTTATTTTCAGTTTAGGAATCACTAGAAGAGTCATAAAAGAAAGCGTCATAAATGGCGCCTTCAGCTCTGAGCCGAGCTCCTTGGCAAGCCTGTCCATCTTACGGTATTGTTCGGCAACCTCAAATCCGTCTTCATTTGACATAAGTCCAGCTACAGGCAGGGGGAGAGTCTCCTGCACATCATCATAAACAACACTGAGCCCCCCTTTGCTCTCTATG
>JAUWMM010000058.1 GCA_030613145.1 Desulfobacterales bacterium
GATCTTTATTCTCTTCAAACGTCTTAGGCCCTATGCCCGACACGTTCATGATATCTTCAGCCTTAACGAATGGCCCATGTTCTGCTCGGTACTGAACTATCCGCTCGGCATACTTAAGCCCTATGCCTTGCAGCTGCGCAAGTTCCTCTACCGACGCCTTATTAATATTAACCTTTTCTACTTCCCCAGCCCACAATGGAAGGGACAGCGCCATAACAACTCCGATCACCAAGCATAGCGTAAAAGCCTTTTTCAGTTGTTTCATTGTAAATCTCCTTTCCTGAGTCTCCTGAGTTCCCCTCTTTCTATGAACCCGCCAACTGATCCTGTTTTACTGGCAGTTCCCATCTTCGATCGTCTGCAACTCGTACTTTTTGCAGAACTGTCTATGGCCAACTGCCAAGCAAGAGCCCTATGGCATAGAATCATATCTTTGTCAACTGTTTGGGATAATTTAATGGCAGCTTCCGATACCATCAGCCTTTTCTTCAAACCTCTTACCGCATGAAAGGCACTTCAGATCATCCGTAAGCCGTTCACCACATTCGCACACCCAGCAGATCTGCCTTGCTGGATTGCCTACTACCAGAGCGTAGTCGGGGACATTTTTTGTCACTATTGCACCGGCGCCAATGAAGCTGTACTTTCCAACGGTAGTACCGCAGACTATAGTGGCATTGGCCCCGATGGTGGCACCCTTCATTACAAGAGTGGGCCGTACCTGATCCATTTTGCGAATCTCTGCACGAGGATTGTAAACATTGGTAAAAACCATGGACGGCCCACAGAATACTCCGTCTTCAAGGGTAACACCCTTGAAGACACTCACATTATTCTGAATCTTGCAGCCTTTGCCTATGATCACGTCTGGGCCAATTACCACGTTCTGTCCAATGTTGCAATTTTCCCCGATACGCGAACCGGAAAGGATGTGGGAAAAATGCCAGATATTGGCCCCCTCACCGATCTCTGCCCCGTCATCAACGTACGAAGATTCGTGCACAAAGAAGCTCGAAGCTGAAGGCTCAATTGTCAAAGGTTTTTGACCTTTTCCTGCAGCTTTCAGTTTTGAATTTTCAGCCAGCAAAACAGTAGCACCATTTCTATCCAGAGACTCCTGGGATGCTTGGAGTACCCGCAAAACGCGGAGGCCCTCTCGGCCGTCGGTCTTTGGTTTTTGCCCTTTAGCAATGCAGTCCAGAAAATGCCGGCATTCTGCCTTGAGGGGTTCTCCCATTCGTTCCAGGTGGACCACCTCGGCATCCGCTTTAGAGGCGACAGGAATCCGCTGCAGCCATTCGATCTTATGGGAATAAAGGAGGAGTTTTTCCTTGCTCACATCATCAAAGACGGCCATTTTCTTATCGCCCACCACAACCAATTTCTGCTCCTTGAAGGGGTGAAGCCAAGATACAAAAATGTGCGCTTTGACGCCGCTGGGGAAATCAAGGGCCGTCAGGGTGGTGTCTGGAATCTGGCGCTGCAGGTAGCTGCCTCCCCTGGCATAGACGGTTTCAGGCATCTCTCCCAATAGCATTAGTATTACAGAAATGTCGTGAGGAGCAAAACTCCAGAGGATATTTTCCTCAGCCCTGATCTTGCCAATATTGAGGCGGTTGGAATAGAGGTACTGTATCTTCCCTAATTCTCCGGACTCAATGAGTTCTCTAAGCTTGATCACCGCTGGGTGATAGTGAAGGATGTGGCCCACCATAAGAGTAAGTTGGTTCTGCTCTGCCAGTTCAACCAGTTGTTGACCATCTTCCTCGGTCAGTGCAAGCGGTTTTTCAACGAAAACGTGCTTCCCAGCAAGAAGGGCCTCGCGTACAAAAGTGAAATGGGTTTCAGCCGGAGTGGCTATTACCACACCCTGGATCTCTTCTCCCGTCAAAACATCACTCAGAGCCAGACACGTTTCCACATCAGGGTACTGCTCTTTGAACCGGTCCAGGAGCACTTCGTTTTTGTCACAAATGAGTTTCAAAGCACCCAGTTGGTGAAAGTTACGGACAAGGTTCTTGCCCCAGTAACCAGAACCGACCACGGCGACACAATGACCTTTGGTGGTGTCTAAGCTATTCATACTTTACTCCTCATCTTAAGCCTGCCAGCACGGGGTGCTGACACACCTCTGTCCCTTGAATTACACTCTGTTGTGCGTGATAACCCATTAAGTTAACTATAGAAATAAACCCCTGCCGACTACTTGTCGGCAGAGGCGTTAGGGCAGGGGCAATAGTTTGTCGGGAGAAATTCCCGTTGCCTCTCTTATTTTTCTTACACCCTTTGAATTGCCATCAAACAGAAGAGCTATATCAAAAGTTCCTTGGTCAAAGCCCTTCAAATCTTTCCAGTTGTTGCAGTGACCTACCAGATCCAGCCTTGGAAGTTTTTCTTCTATTATGGAATCTACAAATTCTTTGACAATTTGAGGCCCTACAAAAATGATGCGAACACAGCCCTTGTTTTCAATAATAGCCAATCTTTCTGCCAATCTTTGCCGCACCCTGTTGTATTCCCTTAGCCTGGCCATAAAAAACCTGAAACCCAACCTTGATTTGGCCTCAATGCCCTTTGGCGTTAAAAGGTAAACATAACCTATTTTGCGGGGGTTTTTGCGAAAGTTGCCGATCTTGACCAAACCCTTTTCCAAAAGGCTCTTAAGGACGTAATTTACCTGTCCAAGGCTGACACCTGCATGCTCAGCCAGTTGCCGTTGCGTCAAGATCTCTTGACTATCTAAAGCGTCTAATACCTGGAAGGCCTTCTCGGATAGTTCCATGTGATTTTCTTATTCCCGACACAAACCTAACTTGTTCAATTTTGAACAAACTTTCTATGTCGAAGGAAATCCTATGTCAAGAAAAAACAGATAGTGACCATCCATAAAAGGACCGGCTTGGTAGTTTCTCCTCACAGGGCAAGAAGAGACAACTACGTAAAGTGTTACAAAATTCTTGAATGAGAAGTTTTCAGGGGATAAAAATTAATAGAGCAGATGTTTGAAAGGTTTAAGTATAAAAAAACCGGACGCTAAGGTATTATGGGAAGCTCTATCTTGATAGCTTGAGTCTTACAGTTTGACCGATGCTGGCTTTAAAATAGGAGCGGGCATCTCCCTGGTTCAAAGAGATCTCAAGGAGATTACGGCTTCCAAAGACGGCCACCGGACAGCCGGTCTTCGCACTGTCATAAGACTTTGACACCCCGTGAATCTTATGCCTTCCCATTCTGATCACAACTTCTTTTAGACTCGCATCATCTTTAAACCTTTCAAAGGCTACCTGGCTGATATTTGTAACCAGGTTTCCGAAATGATCAATTGCTATGACAGTGCCAACTAGTTCATCGGTGGCAGAGACAAGGGCTTCCGGAATCTCGAGTCTGGTAACATCCGAGAGTGCAACCTCTTGTCCGAGCCGTAGCATATCAACGCCCTTTGATAGGTGAGCTGCTGCTGGGGCAAATATATCACGGCCGTGAAACGTGTGGCTTGTCGGTTTCAGAAAATACTTCCGGTTGGTTATCGTACAGATTCTCTCCACCTTTTCATCCTGGATGACCATGGTCAAGACGCCATTGTCAGGTGCCACAAAGAAATGGCCTTCCTGTTGTAGACAGATAACCTTTCTCTTTCCACCAACACCGGGATCTACTACGACTACGTGAATGGAACCTTTCGGAAAATACCTGAAGGAGGCGTTTAGAGCCAAGGCTGCCTGTTTAACGTCATGCCTGGTAATGTTGTGGATGATGTCGACGATATGAACCCTGGGGTTTATGGACAGGATGACTCCCTTCATTACACCAACGTACTCATCCTGAAGTCCAAAATCGGTCAGCAAAGTTATAACGGGGATGTTGTCGTTCATTTGAGACAGCCTTGAGATAAGGGTAATGTTTGCAGAGCACTTCGTTCGAGGACCGCTTCGCTCAAGGCGCGTTTCACTTGAGGCAAAAGCCAAAAAATGTTCTGCCTCAAGCGTAGCGATCCTCAAGTCCGCCCCAAGCGGACGGTCCTCCAACCTGCTCTTATGTGAGAGAAAAAATACCCACTGGAATCACCTGTCCTTCTGACAAGGGGGTGCAAGGCTCTATCTAAATAGTCCTTGTTGGATTGGCAAACCAAAATGACGGTATGCTTCTTCTGTGACCTTGCGGCCAGAGGAGGTGCGGTTGACAAAACCAATCTTTAGCAGGTACGGCTCAACAACATCCACCAGGGTGTCGGACTCTTCTTGCAAGGTGGCCGCGATGGCCTCAATGCCCACAGGCCCTCCCTTGTAGAAGTCGATAATGGTTTTCAAGTATTTCCTGTCCAGCACTGCCAGGCCCTTTTCATCAACCCCCTCAAGCTCCAATGCCTTACAGACTATGTCTTTGCGGATAATTCCGTCGCCTCTGACCTGGGCAAAGTCCCTCACCCGCTTCAAGAGCCGGTTCACAATCCTGGGGGTGCCCCGAGAGCGGCGTGCAATCTCGTAAGCGCCATCTGTGTCGATTTCAACATTCAAAAGAACAGCCGAACGCCTTGCAATTTGAACCAGCTCTTCATCAGAGTAAAAATCGAGGCTCCTAAATATGCCAAAACGTTCACGCAGTGGAGCTGAGAGCAAACCTGCACGGGTTGTGGCACCCACCAGGACAAAGCGTGCCAGCCGGTATCGGTGACTTCTGGCATGAACGCCCTTATCAAAGATAAAATCCACCGCAAAATCTTCCATAGCGGGATAGAGAAACTCCTCAACCACTTTCGGAAGCCGGTGGATCTCATCGATAAAGAGTAAGTCCCCTTCTTCCAGATGGGTCAGTATGCCTAACAGATCACCCCCCTTTTCCAGAGCCGGCCCACTGGTCACTGTCATGTTAACACCCATTTCTCCAGCAATAATGTGGGCAAGGGTTGTCTTGCCCAGGCCGGGGGGGGCATGAAACAGGATGTGATCCAGTGGCTCTTTCCGTTGGCGTGCAGCCTCAATGGCAATACTGAGGGCTTCTATCACTTCGGCCTGACCGATATAGTCCTTCAAACTCTTAGGCCTGAGGCTTATGAAATGTGGTGTTTCCTCGGCAGGATCGACCTTGTTGGAAAGCAGTGCAACGCTGTCCTCTCCAACTGCCTTACCTTCTTGTGGACTCTGATTTCCCATTAGCTTACTTCCCCGCGATAGACCTCTTCAAAAAGTTCTTCTGCCGTAGTAATACTGCTATTTCTTTTCAAGGCGGCAGCTATCAGCCCCCTAGCTTCTTTCACCTTGTGGCCCAACTGCTTTATCAGCACCCCCTGGACCTGTTCCACAAAATCTTCAGATGGTGCAGTTTCAGTCGGTTCTTCAACCTTTCGGATTAAGGCAAACTTAGCCATCTTGCCCTCCAAGGTTGCCAAGATTTTTTGTGCTGTTCGGTTCCCAATCCCTTTTAGTCGCTTCAAATAGGGCGCATCCCTGGACTCTATAGCCCTGGCAATCTCTCGAACCGGTGCCGTAAGGGCCTGAACCGCCTTCATAGGTCCGATATCTTCCACTGATATGAAGTAACGGAAGAACTCCCGTTCCACCTCCAGGTTGAAACCTATAAGAGTCGGCTTGGGCTGACGCTCAGTTTGATGGTAGTAAATATATAGGGCAACCTCTTCACCAGTCTTTTTGGAGTCAATGGACTCTCTTACAATTGCCGGCAGTAGTATTTCGTAACCAACCTGGTTGGCTAACAGCAAGATACGATCCTGTTCCTTTTTTAGCAGCTTGCCTTCCAGATAGCCGATCATATCCTGCTCCTACGATTGGTGGTCTCGTAAAAAGTCAATTTTCCTCACTCCATGAGCATTTTGGGCGCACTCAAAATGCTCAGCTAAAATGCTAACACGTAGTGAAGCATGGCGCTCAACTCGGGCTAACACCCTCAAACAGTTAGCATTTTTTCACGCTGAACATCTCGAGTGCTTTTCTCCTAAAATGCTCAATGTCCTTCGTAAAAAACTTTTTACGAAGCCATCTACGATTACGGATGTCTAAAAAAGCCTACCAGGGCTAAGGCTATGGCGTCTGAAGCGTGCGACGGAGTAATTGATATGTCTCTTTTCAAAAAATGCCTTACCGCCCTCTCCACTTGATCCTTGTTGGCATTTCCGTTTCCCGTCAGTATGCGTTTGACTTCCTTTGTAGGCAGTTCCACGGCCTGTATTCCACGCTGAGAGCCTGCAAGAAGTATAACACCGCAAACCTTTCCGAGAGCAATACCTGATTTGGGATATTGCTTGAGAGAAAAGATATCTTCAATGACCATCAGGTCGGGTTTTTCGGAATTCAGAATGGAACAAAGCTCAGAAAAGATATGGTGAAGCCTATTGGGTAAAGTCTCGGTCTTTGAGGTGCGGATTGTGCCGAAGGCGTAGTCTCTAATCCGGGGACCAGACCCCTGGACTATTCCAAAACCTGTATCAGCTAAGCCAGGATCGACCCCGATGACCTTAAGAGACCTTTGCAAAACCTTCCCTTTTTCCGAACCCTGTTAATTCACAAACTTCAGGACCATCAATTCATGAAACTTCCCAGCTTGCGGGTTTAATCATAATCCAAAACTTTGCTAATTAACAGGGCAAGTCTCTACGTCAGACTCAGATTTCGCACGAAGTGCCTCTTTAATTAAGCCGCCAGGTGCAACCTTTGCGCTATCCTCAAAATACTCAGAGTATTCCTTTGGTTTAAATCTTCGCCTTCCTTGACCTTGGACAAAATTGAACGCTTTGCAAACGTCTCCTAAAGTACTGGTTTCAAACGCAGGTTTCGGCCTTGTTGATCATTTTAGAGTCTTCAACTTGTTTTTAGCGATATTTGCCTCGTTGGAATCCGGGTACTTTCGAATCAATTCCTTCAAGATGAGTCGGGCATTGGCTTTATCGTCAAGATTAAGAAAGGCAAACCCTTGCTTAAGCAGAGCACTGGGGGTTTTGTTCCCTTTGGGATAGCCTTCAATGACCTTTTGATATTCTAATATGGCCTTTTCGTACCACTTTTCGCGATAGTAAATCTCACCAAGCCAAAACTGTGCGTTGTCACCTTTTTTGGACTTCGGGTACTGTTCCAAAAAGGACCGAAACAGTTCCCGGGCATTCTCGTACTCGCCCTTGTCAAAGGATTGTTTGGCCTTAGCATATAGACCTTCAGAGGTCTCCTGTGCTTCCGGTTTTTCCTTTTTACCCTTATCTTGGTCTATACCCGGAGCACCAAGTTTTTCTGAAGGCTCCATCCCCAGATATTGTTCTATCCTAACAATCCTATCATGATTGTTTTGGAGAGACTTCTCCATGTTTTTTTGGTGGGTCTCCGCCAAGTCCTCCATCCTTTTCTGGGTATCATATCGACCTTTTTCCACCCCTCCACGAAGCTGGCTCATTTCGTCTCTGAGGTCGTTTATTAGCGCACGCAGTTCTGCGTGCCTGTTTCGAGAATCCTGGTCGGATTTCAATTGATCCTCGTGATAAAGCTTCACTTTAGACCGAAGCAATGCCATGTCTGCTTCGCTTTTTTGCTCAAAGGCTATGACCTCGTCATCGAGCGCTACCAGATCCTTGTGGAGGGCACAACCGCTCAATGACATCACCAGGGTCATTACAAGGACTACCAACGATGCCGCTATGTTTTCATACATATGATTTGGACCGCTTGCAGGTTCTAACTTGCAGGCTGTTAATAGACATCCTGAAGGACTTGTAAATCTCTTTAGTTCATTGGGTTTGAAACTGTTTTTACAAACACTGAGGTTGAAGTACGGTGCTTCCACTAAATCCTGTTCAGGGGATTAGTGGAAGCACCGATGATGATCATGATGGTCTTTTATTCTATTACAAGGTGGGCCCGTCTGTTCTTGGCCCATGCTTCTTCATTTTGTTGAGGATCAAGAGGTCTTTCCTCGCCATAACTGATTGTTGTTAGACGTCTAGGCGCGATCCCCATGTCTGACAGAAAACTTGTGACACTCCGAGCACGTCGATCCCCGAGCGCCAAATTGTACTCGTTGGTCCCGCGCTCGTCACAATGACCTTCGACAATAACTGAAACGTCAGGGTGTGCCCTGAGCCATTCTCCCTTGTCTCTGAGAATTTCCATCGCCTCAGGAAGCAGCGTCGACTTATCAAACTCAAAGTGGATGTCTTCATTCAGGAATCTTTCCTTCTCAGCCAATTCTTCGCGCGCCCTGGCTTCTTCCCTCATCCGCTGCTCTTCCAGGGCCCTCTGTTCTGCCCGGGCCCGGGCCTCCTCCTCTGCCGCCTGACGCTTTGCCTCTGCATCCTCATCTACTGCAGGAGTCACAACAGGCTCAGACACCACTGCTTTCTTGGCACAGGAAGCTGCAAACATCAAACCGGGAATCACCAAGAAAAGCGCCAAACTTCTCCAGTACCTCTTTGTCATAATTCCACCTCCTCTGAAGCAAAAGTTT
>JAUWMM010000050.1 GCA_030613145.1 Desulfobacterales bacterium
TAGCCGGATACACATTTAACAATGTAACAGCAGACCACACAATCCAGGCGACTTTTTTGCCATAACGGCCACAGCAGGTGATCATGGAACCATCCCCAATCAGGGGCAGATTACAGGGGGGCACAGCTCTCCAAAACTATGGTCTGCTGGCCGGAGGCCCAAAAAAATACTATGGAACTCAGATGGCTCGTAAGATAATCCTATTGCTTTGTTTCAGCATTGGACTTGGTTTCCTGTACCAGGGTGTTTCCGATGCACAGGAACCCGGGGAAAAGACCCTTGAGCTTGAGTCGGGGCTTTATTATACCATCGAAAAGGGTGATACCCTGTGGGACATCTCTGAGCATTTTCATGATTATCCCTGGGTATGGCCGGATCTCTGGGAGAAAAATCAGCAGATTGCTAACCCCCATTGGATCTATCCAGGCGAACAAATTCGTCTTTATAGCCGTGAGGAACTGGAAACAATCGTCGAGCCCGAAGCAGAATCGGAAATGGCCGGGCAACCTATAGAATCCAGGTATTATTACTATCCTGCTATTAACACTGTTGGGTTCATAAGAGAGAAACCTGTAAGCCACTCCGGCTCTATCTTCAAGGTCAAGGAACGCAAGGTCATGATCAGTAAGGGGGACTCGGTCTATATCCGACCCTCCGGCAACGTAACCTTAAAACCGGGCGATCGTTTTACCGTGCTGCGGACGTTATACCCCGATAAGGACAAAGACCCCAAAGAGTTCATTGGAATTCAGCACTATTTATTGGGCGTAGTTGAGATTACCGCTGTAGAACCGGAATTTGCTACTGCCAGTGTTCTGAAATCTTTCCGCCACATTGAACTAAACGACCTTCTGATCCCGCATGAACCGCGGTCACCCAAGATTATGCTCACTGAAAGCAAAGAGGGACTAAGTGGCAGGATTATTATTGCTGAGGAACGTCAGAGCATGTTCGCAGACACGGTTGTCTTTATCGACAAGGGGCGCAAAGACGGCATCAAGGTGGGACAATCGTACTGTATATACTACCAGGAAAAGGAATATCTAGACCCAAAGGGCAAAGAGTGTATAATATTGTCGCCTGTCGATATTGGCAAGATCCTTGTCCTTCGCACCGAAGAGGCCACGGCCACAGCCATTGTGACCACTGCCGAAAAGGCCATACACCCAGGGGCAACAATCTGTACGCCATCGCCATAGTCACATTGGTCAGGGAAAGTGAACTAAAGTGCCTTGTGAGTTTTAAGCCTCACTCCAATTCCTCAATTCCCCAATTCCTGAATTCCTCAATTACCTTGTAATTTCCTGATCTCTTCCAAAGCCATATCAGCCAGGGGGGTGTCGGCTGCCAACTCCACGACCATGTTGAAGGCAGAAATTGCCTCCCACGTTTCGGATTGCCCGGTGTAGGCGCGTCCCAGATCAAAATAGGCATTGGCAAAACGTGGTGCATACTGAATAGCCTTTCCCAGGGAAGAGATGGCGGCTTCGTAGTTTCCCATGGCCATATAGGTTAATGCCAATCCCCGGAATGCCGTAGGAAAGCGGGGTTCTGTCTTAAGGGCTTTCCTGTATGAATCAATCGAACGCTCATAATCTTTTTTCCCACGGTACGCCTCACCAAGATTACAGAGGGCAATATGTGGCGTTGTATAAAGCAAATTGTCAAGGGCGCGGTTGAAAGACGATATGGCATTGTCCCACTGGCCTAACCTTCCATAGACGACACCCATCTTGTTTAGGGCCTCGGAATAATCTGGCTTAAGTTCAAGCGCTTTCTTGAAATGGACAATCGCCAAATCGAATTCTTCTTTTGCAAAATAGGCAAAACCCAGATCGCTTTGAAGAAACGCGTCGTTTTCATATAGTTTTTCCGCTTTTAAGAATTCCCTGAGGGCTGCCGTGGAGTTTCCTTCGGCAAGATATCCTTCACCAAGTCGCCTGGAGGCTTCCGCCTGGTTCTTGCGGGCAGCCGTGTCCGTCGCGCAGGAAAACAAAGACAACGAGACAAATAGACAAGACAAGAACAACATGGATCGCTTCAGCATAACAGACTCCTTTGAACTTAAGAATTTCGCCCCAATTGGAGCAATGGAGTATTGGAGTGAACGGTCACAACATAACTAACTATTGTCTATCCATAAAATACCCCAAATTTCCTCCCCCACCCCTGGGGCATAAGTGCTATCTTAAGGTTTCTGCTTTATTCCCCCCTTTATTAAAGGGGGGCAGGGGGGATTTCTGTATCCTGCCGCTGGGCCATTGTTCGATAGATGACCTTCACCACCGCATCGGTTTCTTTTATTACCTCCCTACTATTAAAACGCAACACCCTAAGACCAACACTGGCCAAATACTTGTCACGACGCTTATCTTTTTCAGCGTGATTGCCTCCCATGTGCTGTGATCCATCCACCTCGATAACCAATTTCGTGCTTGGTGCGAAAAAATCCACGATGTAGTCGCCAATCGGCTTTTGACGGTAAAACTGGATACCTAAAAGCTGTTTACCCCGCAGTCGTAACCATAAGGCACGCTCACTCTCTGTCATGTTTTTGCGCAATTGACGTGCTTTATCTTTTAGATTGGCTTTGTATGAAAACATTGTTTAAACATACTAAAATCCCCCCTAACCCCCCTTTTCTAAAGGGGGGAATTGTATATCTGACTACCCCTTCTCATAGGAGGCATTGTACGTAGGATTTTAAGTTAGCGCCTATGCCCACCAGGGGAGGGGGAGTTGATGGATGGACACTAACAAATAATTGATGATCAATGATCAATGATCATTGATTCTATTTTTAAGACCTTGATCTGCTTTTCGTTCAAGAAACCGCAAACTTCTGGGTGAAGCCGTGCTCGTGCAAAAAGAGTCCTTCCATGATCGGGATGAGAAGAGAGAACACCCGGGATGGTAAGGGAGATGCTCTTAAAAATGTTGCGGTTTGCGCCAAAAAAGACCGGGTCCTCAGCAAAAGGAATTCCGATTGTCCTCAAGATATTTTTAACAATGGTCAGGGCATCATCCTCGGGTTTGATTGACACTACTTTTAGCCCACCTGCCTCAATGGCCGGTTTTGCATCACCGTAAAAGGTTCCGAAATCGACTACTACATCCAAAGCGTTTTCGCCATGCATTATGTTGGCGGTAGTTTCAACCTGAACCCCGGCGTAATCAAAGGAAAGGGGAACTCGAGACTCATACGAATACCCCATTGCTGTAACAAATCCGGAGACAAAGGCCTCCCGGCCTGCGTCTGTGGTCAATATTGAGCACTCTTCCGGTGTATTTTCCCGGGAGGACTTCATCTTGTTATCCCTCTCGTCCCCGACCAGAATGTCGACAACCCGGATATTTTTCTCGGCCAGATATTCTACTACCTGAGCCGACGTACGTTCTTGAGGATCTTCTATCAGTGTAATACATTGATATGCTGGTGCCCCCCCCCGATCGTCGGCTTGAGAAAAAATCCAGTCGGCACGGAGTGTGACCCTCATTCCGTCATACAGCTCGGCAAGATCAAGGAACCTTTGAGCCTTTCCGCCTGATATGGCACTCAAGACCTTGGCCAGCGCGGTTGCTCCCGGCTCCTCCGGATCTATTCGGACGATGACAAGGGGATGCCAGAAGGCGCGTATTGCCTTTTCCAAGTCCTCTGAAAGGCCCTTGTGGGACTCTATAATCAGATGTCGCCCGTCCGCCAGTTCCATGACCGGAAGGGCAGAAAGGTCTAAAGTAAGATCCTCCTGGCCACTTTCCGGAAAGTAACATAAACCGGAAGCCAACAACTTGCCGCCTATCCCGGCTATGGTCTTTGAAACCACATCCCGCCACCACGGAATGCTCTTTTTGGCGGGTGGCAAGCTCTCAGCCCCTGGTAAAACCAAACGCTTCGTGGGTGTGACAATGGCACGAGTAGGCGCCGTGGCAGCTATCTCCGGGATGCGGATGGGCTGGCCGGGATGGATCAGGTCCATATCCTTGATAGCAGGGTTGAGTCTTTTCAAGGTCTGAACATAGTCTTCCGAGAGTTCATCCCATTTGAGCCCAAGTTGGGAGGTTACGATCTTCGCAAGGCACTCCCCTGGACGGACTTCATAGGTTACGTAGAGGACATCCGGTATGATAGGAATGGTTACGTAGCGGAGACCTGCATCTGGCGGGTGTTCTTTGGCCTCCGTCTGTTTTAAGGGTATCAGGAGTTCCTGTCGCGGATAGATCTTGTCAACATCCTTTACGTGAGGGTTGAGGTTTTTCAGGATTGATACAAATCGCGAAAAGTCTTTTTCTGCAATAATTCCCTTCCTGCGCAACAACTCCCAAACGTGATCACCTTTTTGGACGATGTATGAGTCGCACACAATATCCCGGTCGCCATACCTTATTATCGAATATACCTTGTATGGCTCTGCCCCACACACAGGCCCAACCGACCACAACAGTAAGACGATGACGAGGATGAACTTTTTTGCAGAAGATTTCATATTTTTTCAGTAACCCGGACCACCTCCTGAAAGGTGGTTATACCTTTAAGCATCTTGTCAATGGCACTTGTTCGCAGGGGGATCATGCCCGATTCCAGGGCCTTTTTCTTAACAGTGATAATGTCCAATTCATCAGACCCTGCAATAACTTCTTTCATGCCTTCATCTATTGCCATAATCTCAAAAGCACCCGTGCGCCCGAGGAATCCGGTTCCCCTGCACTTGACGCAACCCTTTCCCTGCTTAAGCTGTATTGATTCTTCACCCTCCACATTAGCGCCGAGGGACTTGAGCACCGGCGCATCCACCTCCAAAGTGGTAACACAATAAGGACAGATCTTGCGCAACAGCCGCTGGGCCATCACCCCGACCAGGGACTCTGCAATCAAAAAGGGTTTGATCCCGAGGTCCATGAGGCGGGTGACGGTAGACGGAGCATCATTGGTATGAAGCGTGCTGAAGACCAGGTGGCCGGTGAGTGCGGACTGGACTGCGTTTTCTGCGGTTTCTTGGTCCCGGATCTCACCGATCATAATGATATCAGGGTCCTGCCTTAGAATATTTCTTAAGATTGAAGCAAAGGCGATGCCGACTGCCGGTTGTACCGCGATCTGATTGAAGTCTTCTCGGATCATCTCAATAGGGTCTTCCACTGTTGTAATATTCTTCTCTGAGCTGGCCAGGTGTGCCAGTGAGGAATAGAGTGTAGTCGACTTGCCACTTCCTGTAGGGCCCGTGACCAGGATGATGCCGTTAGGCTTTTTCAAAAACTGGTGATAAACAATGAGGTCTCTTGAGGAAAAACCTAGATCTTCAAGATCCTGAAACAGGATGGTCGGATCCAGGATCCTCATTACCATTTTTTCACCAAAGGCAACAGGCACCGTTGAAACCCGTATCTCTGCATCCTGGTTTTGATGGGACAACTTCACTCTACCATCCTGGGGGCGGCGTTTCTCCGCAATGTCAAGCCTTGATAAGCTCTTGATGCGGGAAATAACGGCTGGGTGCACCACTTTGGGTAGCTTGTAGATGATGTGAAGCACTCCGTCTATCCTGAAGCGTATAAGAACATGGTCCCGCTTGGGCTCAATATGAATGTCGCTTGCGCGCTGTTCAAGGGCATAGTGAAAGAGATAGTCTACCACATTCTTGATATGGGTATCGGTAGACTGGATCTCACTCATGGACTTAAGACGCGTATATTGTTCCAGGTTTCCTATGTCCACAGATGGCTGGGCAAGTTGGGTCTCCGCGGCTACAAGGGAGGACTTGAACCCAAAAAACTCGCCGATGATCTTTAGAATATCGGTTTTGGTTCCCATGGCTGGGGTTAGCTCGAGGGTTGTGACACGCTGTAAGTCTTCCAGCACATCCGCATCAGTGGGGTCATACATTACCACTTCGAGCTTGCCATTGGTGATTGCAAGCGGCACTACCAGATGCTTTAGCGCAAAGAGGCGGGGGATGGTCTTGGTGACCACATCGAGATCGAGTTGAAGGGGGTCTATCTTCTTATACGGGACCTTCAGGTGCCCGGCCACAGCCCTGACAACCTGCTCTTCGTCAAGAACTTCTGTTTCCTTGCCTGGTAAGGAAATTTGCAGAGAGGCAATCACGTCAATAATGGTTACCGGGTGCTCTATATCCTGCCCCGGCAGGCCGCCTGTCTTGACTCTTTTAAGCTGTGTGAGCCTGCGCCTCTGTTCGGGGGCTTTTGATATAATGGACTTGCACTGTTCAGGTGTAAGAAGGCCCTCGCGGGTAATAATCTTTAAAATCTTCTCATCAGGTATAGATGACATATTGTACTATTTTTTAGCACAGGAGCACCTTGGAGGGAAGAAAAAAAGATTGGTATCTCTCCCCTCTCCGGGGGAGTGGGCTCTACGAGCCGGAGAGGGGAGGGACAGGGTGTTAGGGTAGTCTGTTTAGGCGATCAGTCGCCCGGCTGAATCCAGTGAAGCGGTCGACTTTTGTATGGAGAGGGCAGATTTATCTCCTCTATCACTTCAATCTCTCCGGTACTGGACTGAACAAATGCCTTGGCACCTTCTTCCGTGCCCAGATGAAGGCTCGGGGTTGCAGCAACACCTGCGCCAAGGGATATTGATTTGGTAAACGAAGTACCATCGAATCCAATGACGTCTGCATAAAAGGCCGTGCCGGTCTTGTAAAAGAGTGCGTACAGAAAGCCCTCCCCTTCATAGGCGCATATGTCGTAGTCAGGCTCAAATGTTGTAAAAGTGATAATTCCGCCAAGGACTGTCGGCTTGCTAAAGCACCGCTCGCCGCCTGTCATATCTAGATACCAGCCGTCATAGTGCTTTGGGTCATCAGTGTCGGATGTTGTCTGCTTGATGTCTTCAACAAGTTCATCAAATGTAATGTCGTTACTTACAAGATCGCCGGTTGTGTCAACTAAACCACCTGCAAGAATATTATAATTGGTTACGTCCAGGAGGTTGCCAGTAGTAGGGTCAGAAGGGACCGTAACGGCCGACGTGCAGTTATTGCAGGAAATAGTCAATTGTGTTGGGTCGTTAAGTCCGGTACAATTATTCCAATCAAGCGGCTCTTTTACACCAACCAGTCTCTGAGTGTCGGTGTTTGCCTTGTCGTTCTCATGATAGAATTGTCCTGTGCCAAAATAGATCCACAGCCTGCCGTCGTTGTCTTGCGATGCTGACGCCGCAGAGGTGATCGGTTGCGAGTTGCCCAAAGAGACAAGAGCGGTCTTAGTTCCTGCCTCGTTTCCACCTACACAGCTTATACGCCACATTGTTCCCTGGGAACACCCTATGTAGAAGACATCCGGTGTGTAGGTGCAGGTCGTGTCGACGCACTGTGAATCATTAATGTCGGTATCCACGGACATAACATCTCCCATGGCTGAGTAGTTGGCGCCCCCCAAGTTGGTTTGAATGGGCGAATTATTCATAGGCTGCGCACCTGTCAAGAGCTTGAGCACATATGTACTTCCAAGCTGGGTGCTGGTCCCGTCATAGTCTGTGGGCCCGGAACCAAATGCAATCCACCATTCGTCGCTGGTGTGATCAACGTGAACAACAGCAGGATACGAGGTTGTAAAACCTAGATTGGTGTCCGTGAACTCCCACAGCAAGGTAGGGGGATTTTCCGGATCGGTAATATCAAGGGCAAAATATGCAGACCGGAAGGTCCTGTCTCCGCCGAAGGCAGCATCGTTCACGGTTATCTCTCCGCCTCCGAAGCGCATGCCGCAAAACAGTACAGTTCCCCAGCCGCCCGGATGGACAGTATCTGCTGAGAAAATCTTCGCATCAATCACCTTTGGCTTGAGATCTACATAATAGACATGAGTGTAGAGGGGGTCCTTCAGCCATCGGCGGTGGGGCAAGAGGTTATAGGGGATGTACGCCCAGAGTTCTTCTCCAAGGGCCGGTGTTGCGCCGCTATAAGAAGGGGTGCCGGTTCCGACCTCAAATTTTGCATTGGCTTCATCGTAAAAACCTGCATTAAAGGCGTGCAGCATTCCGTCGTTGGCCCCTACGTAAATAACATTGCGTCTATCTGCGGATTTGTTCTTAAAGGTCTTATAGCTTGCGTCGGAATATAGGAACTCATACTTTTCCTTGGGTCTTGCTATCACGGTGGGGGTGGAATATATGATGTCTCCCAGTTTCCACACCCTGTTTGTGCCATCAATATCGATGGTCCGGCTCCGATAGCCGGTTTGGTCAGTGCCGCGAATCCAGTTGATCAATTTTGTCGTTTCCGTGGTGCCGGCAACATCTACTGCCAGGTATGGCTGCAGGTCACTTGCGCTGCTGTCATCAAATGTTATATATTCACCGGTATCTAAGACCCCATCATTATTTTTATCAATCCAGGTATAGATATCACGGGTGCTCGCTGTTCTTTCGGCAAGCATCTTGCCGCCTTCCCACAAATATTCTATCTCATCTATCTCAATGAGTGTTGGCGAGCCATCCGCCTCTCCGTCGACGTCAGAATCACTATCTCTATACGCCTTGGTGCGGCCTGCGCTCGGGTCAAAGATAAGTGTTATTAGCTTGTCTGTCGACAAATCAAGCGTGAAATTCCCGTTAGTGTCTTCTCTCATATTTCCGTACTGATCTACAAACAAGCTATGAAGTTTCCCTATCCACTCAATCTCGGTGCCGTTATCGTCTTCATAGGTCACATAAAACACCGCCTGATAGAGCGCTCCTTCACCCCTTCGGGCAGCAGATACGACTGAGGCCGCAGTTCCTGACGACGCACCGCCGAGAATCGCCTCAAAAGCCGCTCTGAGCTTAGTTTCCAGCTCGGAAATGTCCGTCGCCTGATAGACCGAAACAACTGTTCCATCAGGATCGTCCACACCCCTTCCGTTGTCAGCATCACTTTCTACTAGAATCTCAGGGCTGCACTCATTACCACCCCCGGTCGAACGCATGGAGCCTGCATCAACAATGTATGTGGTGAT
>JAUWMM010000243.1 GCA_030613145.1 Desulfobacterales bacterium
CGGCCCGCTCAATGGCATTCTCAAACTCCCTAACATTTCCGGGCCAGCGATGATTACACAAAAAACGCATGGCTTCAGGGGAGAAGGTTATTTCTCCTTTGTTCGATTCCTTGGCAAATCTTGTTGCAAAGTAGGCTGCCAAAAGGGGGATGTCTTCGGACCGCTCCCTCAAAGTGGGCAGTTTGATGTGGACCACGTTCAGGCGGAAATACAGGTCTTTTCGGAAGCGGTGTTGTTGCACCTCTGCCTTGAGGTCTTTGTTTGTGGCTGCGATCAAACGCACATCCACTGCAATGGTTCTGGTGCCTCCCACCCTCTCAAAGCTCATCTCTTCCAGCACCCGCAGAAGCTTTACCTGTAGGGAGACTGGAATCTCACCGATCTCATCAAGAAACAGGGTCCCCCCATCTGCAAGCTCAAACCGGCCCTTTTTCATGGCAGTGGCACCGGTAAAAGCTCCTTTTTCGTGACCGAATAGTTCACTTTCAAGAAGGGTTTCTGAGAGGGCTGCACAACTGATTGCCACAAAGGGCTTGTTGCGGCGAGGGCTGTTAAAATGAATCGCTTTTGCAATCAGTTCTTTGCCGGTGCCGCTCTCGCCAGTTGTCAATATTGTGGTCTTGGTGTGTGCTACCTTCAGAATGATATCAAATAGAGCCTGCATTGGCTTGCTTTTGCCGATAATGTTGTCAAAACGATAACGGTTTTCTAGGGCTTGAACAAGACGCCGATTTTCCTTTAAGATCCCATATGTACTGACGGCTTTGTGGATGACCTGTTTCAGTGTTTCATTCTGAAATGGCTTCAGGATAAAGTTGAAGGCCCCCAATTGCATGGCCTCTACGGCCTTTTCCACCGTTCCGTATGCTGTCATCATGACCACCGGCAGGTCGGGGACCTTTTGCTTGATTCGCTTGAGAAGTTCTATGCCGTCCATGGTAGGCATCTTCATATCTGTTAGGACCAGATCAAGGTCCGTGGTTTCAACAATCTCAAGGGCACGTTGGGCGCTATCGGCTGTCAGTGTTTCGTACCCCTCCCCTGACAGAAAGGCACATAGAACCACAAGGTAGTTTTTTTCATCATCCACAATAAGGACTGTTTCCATCGGTTTATTCCTATTCGTTATTTAACATCGAGCCGTGCATACGGCAAACGGCATAGAGCAGAGGGCAAAGAGCAAAGCGCAAAACCAGGTACCCTATGCACCACGCTCTCTGCTCTATGCTCTATGCGCCACGCGGTTTGCCGGCAGGGTGACCGTTACCTGGGCACCTTTCTCCGGTGCATTTTCAATCTCAATATCGCCGCCATGGCCCTCAATGATTTTTCTTACAATTGAAAGCCCCAGCCCACTCCCCTTATCTTTTGTGGTAAAAAAGGGTTCCCAGATTTTGTTCAAGGTTTCATCGGAAATCCCGGGTCCCTCGTCGCAGAAAAGGATCGTCAGGGTGTTTCCATGTGCAGATAATTCAATGTATATTGCCCCGCCTTCCGGCATCGCCTGCATGGCGTTCATCAGGATATTCAGAAATGCCTGATACAGCAGTCCGGGATCGGCCTGTATCTCCGGGATATCGCTCGCAAATCGAGTATGGACCTCGTAGCTGTTCTTGTTGATTTCCGGTGCAAGGAATGTAAGATTTTTCTTTATGACTTCATCCACTTTGCAGGGTATGAGGTTGGGTGCCTGGGGCCGGGCAAAATTCAGAAAATCGGTTACGATGCCGTTAAGCCGGTCGGCCTCCTCTACAATGACGTCTGCTAGCTTGACTTCAGTGTCTGTGGGGGCTAGTTTCTGTTTTAAAAGCTCGCCTGTGCTGCTAATAATTCCTAGTGGGTTGCGGATCTCATGGGAAATGCCGGCCACCATTTCGCCGAGACTTGCTAACCGCTCAGCATGGCTCAGTTTTTCTTTCAGCAGGAGTCGCTCCTGGGCCCGTTTCTCGATGATTTCCTCGCCCCGTTTTACAACATGGCGAAGGATAAGAAAAAGGACGCCCATAATGGCGACAGAGGTGAGAATAATCCTGTGCTTAAAATGAATGATTGTCCGGTAATCCTCAGAGAGGTCTTGAACGATCTCGAACACCCCGAGGATGGGTCCTTCGATGTTTGACAAGGGCTTTTCGGCCCTCAAAGGCACATAAGTTCTCAGCTCTCCTTCTCTCGGGGCTCCGAACATAAGGCCCCAGAATCCTCCTCTGCGTATCAGTTTGGAGCGTGATTTGCCTAGAAGGGCTTGCTGATAATCAATGCCTCCCAAGCCTTTTCGCCCTACCAGTTTCTTGTCAAAGCTATAGAAGATCACATTCTGTTCACGGTCAAACATGTTGACCGTTTCCACACTAAAACTGTGGAGGGTGTTCCTGACAACTTTGTCGAGGCGGTTAAACAGAGCCTTGTTCCGCAGTTGAATGACTTGGCCAAACTGAAGGGCAGCAGGTATAATGAACTGGAGGAAGACCTGATGGTTCAGGTTTTCTGCCATTAACAAGGCGTAATCTTCGCTTTTTTTCAAGAGCACTGTCTCGGCCCGATTGGCGATTACCATAGACAAGGCCAAAGAGCCCGCGAGGATTACAACAAGGCTGGTAAAAGTAAAATATTTAACGAGCTTGAAGGGTTTTATCCGATCTATATCTTTTGGGTCCATCCCTCTGCTCGCTATCGAAGCTTTGCCTCAAACCCTGGCCCAGACCGGGATTATAGACTCAGTAGATTAAGTTACGCACGTCGCGCCAGGGCGGGCCGAAGAGGCTTCGCGATGCTGGATGCTGGATAGAAAAAAAGGAAAAGCTTCCTTATACAATCCAGTATCGAGTGACCAGTATCCAGCATCTGCCAGGGTTCACAAACAACCTACACTACAAAACTTGACTTATATGTCCAGTTTTTGACTTATGAAGACGACTATACGAATATGCGGTAAGGTCTTTTCTCCTGACGTTTTGAAGCGATCATTTGGGCTCTATCCTCAAAGCCCTTTCGTCCCATCATCCCGTAGGTAAATTTTTTCCCGGCCTCAACGCCCGGCTGATCCAACGGATTGATCTCAAGAAAACCTCCCGCATACAGGGTCTGAACCTCAAACATGAACAGGAGTTGTCCTACAGTAAAGGGATTGATTTCAGGGAGCCTTATTGCGGTATGAACGCGGCGCGCCTGTGTCAGGGCAAACTCGGTGGCTTGCTCTTCAGCCTGTAACAGATCATTCAGCGTATGCCCCCCGAGGTAGCTCACCCCGTTCATACGATTGAAGACTGCAGGAATCTTGACGTTTTTTTGGAATTTTCCCACTGTAAGAAAGGTAATCACCTTGTCAAAGGGGCCTTCCATATAGAGCTGGAGCTGGGAGTGCTGATCCGTGACACCGAGAGCCTTTATCGGGGTTGGTCCTACATGCACTACCCGACCATTAACGTCGAGTCGTTTGCCTAGGCTTTCTGCCCAGAGTTGACGGTACCAGTCGGCTACATCCCGCAGGGCATCCGAATAGGCCATCATCACGGAAATCGGCTTGTTTTTTGTAGTGTAGGCCAATACCTGAAGTAGGGCATTCATGGCCGCTGGGTTTTTCCACAAGCCTCCCTTCTTGCAAGCCCTGTCCGCATTCCGCGCTCCGGCAAGAAGTTCAGCAATATCAATACCGGCTACTGCTGCCGGAAGAAGCCCAACAGGGGAAAGAACAGAGAAACGTCCTCCAACGCCCGGATGAATTGAAAGGGTTCTATATCCTTGCTCTTCGGCAAGGGCTTTCAAGTTACCGTGCTCGGGATCTGTGGTAGCAATGATGTGGGCTGCGTGTCTTTTACGACCTATCTTTTTTATCAGCCTGTCCCGCACTATGAGAAATTGGCTCATGGTTTCAGCTGTCCCGCCGGACTTGCTAATCACATTAAATACCGTTTTCTCAAGATTGACTATATCAAGTAGTGCGCTAAAGCCCTCGGGGTCAATATTGTCTGCAAAGAAGCCTCTAGGCAGGCCCCTCCGTTTGGA
>JAUWMM010000021.1 GCA_030613145.1 Desulfobacterales bacterium
GCTTAATAATACCACCTTCGTGTATGGTAAGAGGCGACTCATCAGAGATGGCTTTTTCGATAAACCCCCCTACATCGTCAAGGTCATCCCATTTTGAGGTAATCTCAACAAAAAACTTGTTTGCAAACCCGTCAACCAAAGTACGTATCTTGGGGAGTTTTTGAATAGAGTGTTTCAACGCTAACAGATCTCGCGCATTGCACCGATCAAGCGCAATCCTGGCATTTAAGCGCTGCAGATCATGTACTTCTTGTAGGGCCTTTCTCACCGAACGCCTCACAGGAAGCTTCTCCTTGGCCTCTCCCACGGCGTCTAATCGGAGCTTGATTTGCTCAAGATCCAAAAGCGGATACTGAAGCCAGGCCCGCAGCATACGAGCGCCCATGTTTGTTACAGTTTGATCCATTATACCAATAAGGGACCCGCGTTTGGCACCGGTCCAAATAGTCTCAAAAAGTTCTAAGTTTCTCTTGCTGGCCTCATCTATGACCATGAAGTCTGAAATGCTGTAGCATGCAACCCCCGTGATGTGCACGAGTTCACCCTTTTCGTTGCCATCTATATAGCGCAGAAGAGCGCCTGCCGCCGCAATGCCGGCTCGCCACTCATTACAACCAAATCCTATTAGAGATTTGGTCTTAAACTGCCTCAGAAGCCGCGTTCGAGCTAATTCCGGTTCAAAATGTTCATCCTTCAAGAAGTTTAAAGATGCCTTCCCAAGCGTTTCTACCAGCATTTTGATTTCGACTGTCTCGCGATGCAAGTCGGCAAGCAGGACTTCCCTTGGTTCAATACGTCTGCATTCGTCCGCGATCTTGTTGAAATCGCTCGACTCGGTCATCCTGAAAGTCCCTGTGGAAATGTCCAGATGGGCGATCCCGTAGCGACCTTGGCAGTAAGATAAGGCCATGAGGAAGTTGTTGGACCTTGCATCCAGAATCTCTGTGTCAACGACTAGCCCGGGTGTTATCACCCTCACAACATCCCGCTTCACAAGTCCCTTTGCCAGTGCCGGATCTTCCACCTGTTCACAAATGGCCACCTTGAAACCTCGCTCGATCAGTCGCGCGATGTAGCCCTGGGCGGCATGGTGGGGCACGCCGCACATAGGAATCGGTTCTACGTCCTTTTTGTTTCGGGAAGTCAGAGCAATTTCGAGGATTCGAGATGCTACCTTTGCATCTTCAAAGAACATCTCATAGAAATCGCCCATACGGTAAAACAGAATAGCATCAGGGTACTGCTGCTTAATCGATAGATATTGCTGAACCATCGGGGTGGCTTTAACCATGGCAGTAGAACCTGTAGGGTCTGATTGAACATAGGGAATTGGACCCAAATGGAGCACCGGGGTGATGGAGTACCGGGGTGATGAGTTTAGAAAAATATATGAAATTATTGTGGATGGTACAAATCAACTGCAATCAAAAGCCCCTTAATTCACCACCGTATGCCGGGTAGAACCTCCGAATTGTCAGGCATTCTAGGTTTCTTTGGAAGGCGTGTTCATTTTCTGAGCAGGTAAGTCTTTGAAGGTCTTTATCTCTTCTTCTAACTTGTGAATGGTTTCGAGATGATTTTTTATAGTCCTGTTTGCTTTGAAACGTTCCACCATCCCATGGATATAGGAAAAAAGAAGACCTATCAAAAAGAACCCCAAAAAGTAAAGAGAGAGGTAAATAGGCTCGGTCTGATACTCATTTATCAACGGAAGGTTTAGCCTTAAAGATTCCTTGTGGGTAAGCAGACCAAGATTCTGAACCACGATGGTTACTAAGAAGACGACTATCAGGGACCATAACACCAGCCTTATGGATTTCATCTCAAAACCTCCTTGTATTTCAAGGGTCTCAGCTGAGTTCTTCAAAATAAGGTTTAAGGTTATGATACGTTGTCTCAAGGTGCTCAGGTATCACCCGCACCTCAGCAAACACCGTCATAGCATTGGTATCTCCATGCCACCGCGGCACAATATGAAAATGAAGGTGCTGTTCTACACCTGCACCAGCCACCTCGCCAAGATTCAGGCCCACATTGAATCCATCCGGCTTCATAACTTTTTTAAGTATTTCGATCGAGTCTTTGATGGTCTTCAAAAGCTCAGCCATCTCTTCCATTGTCATCTCATCTAAGGACGATATGTGTCTTTTGGGGGCAACCAAAAGATGTCCATTAATATACGGATACTTGTTCATCATGACCATGGAGAGTGAACCTTTGTACAGTATGGGATCGCTCTGCCCCGATAAGGCAAAACAGAATATACACCCATCTTCTTTTTCACTCAGAATGTACTCCATGCGCCAAGGAGCCCATACGGTCTTCATGGTTTTCATCTCAGAAAAAAAATCAGTAACACTTTACGTGTATGAAAAAGACATGTTTTGCGAACGATATTGAGCAATTTTGGAAAAAGATTCATGAAGAGCGGAACGTCAAAATCGCAAACTGTTTGAGGGCGTTAGCCCAAGTTTTTGCGATTTAGTGAAGCGATTCATGAATCCCAAAATGGCTCACAGGAGTGAGCAAAATCTGGCCTTTTTCAAAAAGCCAAACTCTTACAAAAGTATCTATACTTATAACAGGCTTAGCAAAAAAAACAAGTCCTTTTGTATATGCTTAATCGCGTCAAACGCCAATTCAGGGATTGTGAATTGAGGAATTAGGGAATTCCTTAATCCCTAAATCCTTACCAGTTCCACCTCACCACCAAAGCCGATCTCTTCATCCAATACAACAACAATGCCCAGAACCCCTTCTATCTTCTTCCCGAATTCTATAGCCGGTTCAATGTCTTGCCTGCCTGACACCATATTTGCAATGGATGTGGCAGCTGCATCTCCAAGTGCCGCAGACTCTGAGATCACCACTGCAGCGTCGGCCCTTCCAAGGCTAAGGGAATGCCCCAAAGTTCCCGAAGAAGTACAAACTGCTACAGGGCGATCCGGTGAATCGATGCGTATCCCAAGTTTGCTACTCAGGGAAGATTTGCCGGCAAATATAGCTGCAACTACAGGAAATCCGGTTCTGATAAAAATATCTCCTCCATTTTCAACGATCACATCTTTGCTGTGTGCCAAGAGGTCTCTGCCTACATATTCAGCAATAGCCCCTGCAACAGCTGCCATAGGACCAACACCTGCCTTTTGGCCAGCCGTAATCATTGTTCTGACAATAGGTGACGCTAGCCGGTCCTGGGGCAAAGGGATCATCCTATGGACAAACTCAGGATGTTGTTCAATATAACGTTCAAGGGGGGTTCTGTGCCTCAAAATAAGATCTCTTGTTTCGGTTTCAAGGGGTCTGTCGGCCCTAACAAGAAGATCGGTCTCATTTACCACAACCCGGAAGCTTGCCAGCTTCTTGTCCGAAATGAGACTTCTATAAGTACGATTTTCATACGACTTCATTATTTGATTTTGGGTAACACTTTACGTTTATGAAAAAGACCTGTTTTGCGAACAACATTGAGCAATTTTGGAAAAAGATTCATGAAGAGCGGAACGTCAAAATCGCAAACTGTTTGATCCGCCGCAGGCTTGCCGTAGGCGGAGAGTTTTTGCGATTTAGTGGAGCGATTCATAAATCCCAAAATGGCTCACAGGAGTGAGCAAAAGCTGGTCTTTTTCAAAAAGCTAAACTCTTACGATTTTGGATTATCGATTATTACTGACACACGGTTTTAACCGCACTGTAGCCCAAAAACTTGTTAACCGCTTCGGTCAAGTCCGGACCAGCTTTTACCCTTATGCTGTCGTGCAGTACAATACTCGTGTCGGTCCTTTGGGGCATTACGAGGTGCAGATAGGCACTGGAAGACCCTTTGTGTTGCTTGAAAATTTCGTATATCTTTTCAAGGCTTTCTTTGTTGTGAACGGTTACATCAAGATTGAGATGGACGCTCGCAGTCCATGTTTCCTCTGCCTTGTCTATTGGTACAACCGTATCGGCCAGGATCTTGCAAGAGTTTTCGTCTCTGGTTACCCGCCCTTCAACCATGATGGCAGAATCCTTCTCTATATATGCAGATACCGAGGAATACACTGAAGCAAACAGGATGATCTCTGCAAACCCATTCAGGTCTTCAAGGGTTACAAATGCCATGACTTCGCCTTTCTTGTCGTTATGGTGCTTATAATCCCTAACGATGCCACCTATGCGAACGACTTGACCGTCTGAAAGATCGTGCAGCTTCAGGGTGTCGGTATTGGCGAACTTCTTAAGCAACGGATCATACTTGGCGAGTGGATGTCCTGTTATGAAAAACCCGAGGGATTCTTTCTCATAGTTTAAAAGCTCACCCTCATTCCATTCCTCCATTTCAGGAAATGTGGGATACATAGTCTCATTGTTGTTTGTTTCCAAAGTATCAAAAAGGCTAAATTGTCCACTGGTGCGATCCTTCTGGGTCTTTTGTCCGACCTCCAAAGCCTCCTCCAGCACTGCCATCATCTGGGAGCGTTTTGCCCCTATTGAATCAAAGGCCCCGCACTTGATCAGGCTCTCAACAACGCGCCGGTTAATTTTTCTATGGTCAATCCGTTCGCAAAAATCAAATAATGACTTAAAGGGTCCATCCTGTTTCCGAACTTCAAGGACCGACTCTATTGCCCCTTGTCCAACATTTTTGACGGCAGCCAGACCAAAACGAATCTTGTCCGCTAGGACTGTGAAATTCATTTCGCTTTGATTAATATCGGGGGGGGAAACCTCAATGCCCTGATTGCGGCATTCAGCAATATACTTTACCACCTCTTCGGTCGAGTTCATCTCGCTTGTTAAAATGGCAGCCATCAACTCAACAGGAAAGTGGGCCTTTAGATAGGCGGTTTGAAAGGCAATCATGGCATAGGCTGCACTGTGGGCTTTATTAAAACCATATCGCCCGAATTTTTCTATCAAGTTAAAGACGCTTTCTGCCTTTTCCTGATCCACCCCCTTGTTCTTGGCCCTCAAAAGGAACCTCTCGCGTTCTTGAGCCATGATTTCGCTGATCTTTTTGCCCATTGCTTTTCTCAGGTTGTCTGCCTCGGCCATTGAATAGTCTGCAAGCACACTGGCTATATTCATGACCTGTTCTTGATAGAGGATGACGCCGTAGGTATCCTTAAGGATATGTTCAAGCTCCGGAAGAAGGTAGGTCACCGGCACTCGACCATTTTTTCTTTCAACAAATTCATTGTGCATGCCGCTGTCTAAAGGCCCGGGACGATAAAGGGCGACCAACGCAATGATATCTCCAAAATTCTCGGGTTTCATGCGTGATAGGAGATCCTTCATGCCTGAGCTCTCCAACTGGAACACGCCGGTAGTCTGGGCTGAGGCAAGGAGTTGAAAGGTCTTTTTATCGGTCAAATCAAGGTGTAACAAATCTGGTGGCTCGTGGCCTTGTTTGCGTATGATTTCGCAGGTTTCCTTCATTACGGTAAGATTGCGAAGCCCCAGAAAATCAAACTTGATCAACCCGATATGCTGCACATACTCCATGGCATACTGGGTTACAACCTCTCCCTTTTTTCCTCTGGCAAGGGGCATATACTCAACCAACGGCTGGTCCGAAATGACCACCCCAGCAGCGTGGGTTGAGGCGTGTCTTGGCAGTCCCTCCAAGGATAGAGCAATATTAAATAGCTCTTTGAGGTCCTGCCTATTGTCCTGCAAATCCCTAAGTTTGGGCTCTTGTGAAATAGCCTGTTTAAGGTTTATATTTGGAGGTATCATTTTGGCGATTCTGTCAATTTCTCTTAAGGGAATATCGAGGGCCCTTCCTACATCCCTTATGACCGCCCTTGCCTTCATAGTTCCAAACGTGATGATCTGGGCCACATGTTCCGGACCACCGTATTTCCCCACTACATACTTGAAGACCGAGTCTCTACCTTCAATGCAAAAGTCGATATCGATGTCAGGAAGGCCTTTGCGTTCGGGATTCAGAAATCGCTCGAATATCAAACCATAGGCAATGGGATCCAAATCGGTTATCCCAAGGGAATAAGCAACAAGGCTGCCTGCTGCAGAACCCCGGCCCGGCCCAACCGGTATATCGGATTCTTTGGCATATCGAACAAAATCCGCAACTACCAAGAAATAACTAGAAAAGCCCATTCCCTTGATCACTTCCAATTCTCGACTAAGTCGCCGGTGATATCGCTGGCTGTAATCATCAGAAAAGTCAGGGTGCAATACACGAATTTGGTCCAAGCGTACTTCCAGCCCCTTTTTTGCTTCGCGTTCCAAGTATTCATCCACATTGAGCGACCCGTTGACTTCCTTTCCCGAATCTTTTGAGCGGGAATGGGACTCCGGACGAAATCTGGGAAAATGATGGGTCTTTAAGTCAAGCTCCAAGTTGCAGCGGTTGCCTATCTCAACTGAATTATCTATTGCGCCAGGATAGTCGAGAAAATCGTTCTTCATTTGTTCAGGGGATTTGAAGAATAATTGATCGGTCTGGAACTTTAGACGCTTTGTTTCGTGGACGGTTTTGCCGGTCTGAATACACAGCAAAACATCGTGTGCGCGTGGATCCTCTGGATCCAAATAATGGCAATCATTTGTGGCGACCAAGGGGATGGAAAGAGACGTGCTTATTTCGCGCAAGGCTTTGTTTACGGTATCTTGAGCCTGAATACCATTGTTTTGGACCTCCAAATAAAAATTGCCCTCCCCAAACATGGCCCCATAGACTTTTGCCACCTCAACAGCCTTGTCCATGCGATTTGCCTGTATCAGACGAGGTATCTCACCATTGAGACAACCACTCAAGGCTATCAAGCCTTTGCTGCAATCTGAAAGAATTTCTCTATCTACGCGGGGCTTGTAGTAAAAACCCTCTAGGTGGGCTGCAGTAACCAACTTGCAAAGATTCCTGTATCCATCCCTGTTTTTCGCCAATACTACAAGGTGGAACAAGCCTCCTTTGTCACCAGGAGTCTTATCAAATCTGCTCCTGTGGGCTACGTAAAGCTCGCATCCAATTATTGGCTTGATACCAGCCTTGTATGCCTTTTCATAAAACTCAATGGCACCATACATGGTGCCGTGATCGGTTATGGCAACAGAGATCATGTGGTAGGAGGCGGCCCGCTTCAGAAGAGGATCGATGCGGATTGCCCCATCAAGGAGGCTGTATTGTGTGTGGACATGGAGGTGTACAAAATTAGCAGAAGGCATTATTACGATTTTGGATTTTGGATTTCGGATCTAAAAAAACCGGACCCTTCTGTAAGATTACATTTTGTAGCTCGCTATTCATTTCCGAGGGTATTCGCACTAAGTGTCTATCCAGAAATGGTAGATTTTGTACCGAGACAAGACCGCACAAAGGTTTGTACCGCAGGCGTAGCAGCGCTACGTTGAGGATAGAAACCTGCGGAGAACGAAGTATCTGGGCAAAAGATGCTGTTTCCGGATGGACACGAGACCTTTGCAAAACTGTCATTTTCTCGTGATGCGGCGTCAGGCTTCAAATTTTAATCCTCGAAATACATAATGTATTCCTCCGGTTAAAATTTTTTACCTTCCTTGCCTGACAAAAAAATGTCGCGTTTTTCAAAGGTCTCGACACTATTCTAACCGATAGTTGGGAGCTTCTTTGGTAATTATTACGTCATGTACATGGCTCTCGCGCAAGCCGGATGCAGTAATACGAACAAATCGCACATTGTGCCGCAATTCCTCAATGCTCCGGCAACCGACATAGCCCATGCCTGCCCTAAGGCCACCAACAAGCTGGTAGATGCACCCGGAGAGAGACCCTTTATAGGGAACTCTGCCTACGATTCCTTCAGGAACAAGCTTGGCCTCTTCGGCAAGATGCTCTTGATAGTATCTGTCTTTGGCTCCTTTTTTCATGGCTTCCAAAGACCCCATGCCTCGATAAACCTTATAGCTTCGACCTTGAAACAAGATAGTCTCTCCCGGACTTTCCTCGGTGCCGGCAAAAAGACTCCCGATCATCACCGTATGGGCGCCTACGGCGATTGCCTTGGCAATGTCGCCTGAAAACTTGATTCCGCCGTCCGCAATCAAAGGAATACCGGTTTTTTCGCTGACCGGTTTGCAGTTCATGATCGCGGCGACCTGGGGAACTCCAACTCCAGCAATTATCCTTGTGGTACAAATTGAGCCCGGCCCGATACCTATCTTTACCCCATCAGCGCCGGCCTTGATTATAGCCTCGACCCCTTCTGGAGTGGCCACATTACCTGCAATCAACTCGATACCCTTGAAGGTGCCTTTCAATCGTTCAATAGCCCCTAACACACCGAGGGTGTGACCATGAGAGGTGTCGATCACAAGCACATCAGTACCAGCCCCAAGAAGTGCCTCTGCGCGCTCTTCCATGTCGGGACCTATGCCCACCGCGGCACCAACCCGAAGCCTGCCCAAATGGTCTTTGCAGGCGTTGGGATACTTTCTCACCTTCTCTATATCCTTAATGGTAATGAGTCCTTTTAAACAACCCATTTCGTCAACTACCAGGAGTTTTTCGATCCGGTGTTCGTGTAGCAGCTTTTTGGACTCCTCAAGCGTAATCCCCTCAGATACTGTGACCAAGTTGTCCCTGGTCATAACCTCTGAGACCTTTTTGCTCAGATCCGTTTCAAACCGAAGGTCCCTGTTGGTTACAATCCCGACCAACTGCTCTTCCTTAACCACTGGGACTCCCGAAATCCGATACCTCTCCATAAGTGCGAGCACTTCATGGAGAGGCCTATCAGGGTCGATGGTCAAGGGATCCACAATCATGCCGCTCTCAGACTTTTTGACCTTATCCACCTCCTGAACCTGGCTCATTATGCTCATGTTTCGGTGAATAATGCCTATACCCCCTTCCCTGGCCAGACTAATGGAGACCTGAGCCTCGGTCACGGTGTCCATGGCGGCACTTATGATGGGAATATTTAGAGAAATTTTCCTGCTCAAGCGGGTTTTCACGTCCACGTCGCGTGGCAATACTTGAGAATAGGCGGGAACAAGTAAAATATCATCAAATGTCAAACCTTCCTCCATGGACTGTGGCATGGCCTTCTCCTGTATTTCTTTTTAGAATTCGGATGAATAACAGATGGACTTGCACTTGGCAATGATTTATTATGGTGATCGAATCGAAAGCCTTGACAACAATACCTCAAGGAAACTATAGGAAATAAAGCGTTGGTGTGCCTATAGTGAACTAAGGTGCGTAAAGTTATAAAGAATAAGACAAATTTTGAAAGACAATCTTGAAGTCCTCAACTTTAGCTTATTTCTTCATTGGATCTACGGAAACTTACGCCTAATCATGTTGACCAACAAATAATGCATCCATAGGAAAACCATGCTGATAAACATCAATCCTCAGAATCCGCAACTCCGTCTGATTCCAAAAGTTGCAGAGGCACTAATAGAAGGGGCAATCATTGCTTACCCCACAGATACCTATTATGGTATAGGTTGTGACATCATGAACAGAAAGGCCATCGGCAAGATCTATCGCCTGAAACAGCGAAGCCAGAAAAAACCTTTTAGTTTCATATGCTCCGACCTTAAGAACATCAGTCAATACGCAAAGGTTTCCAATTATGCATACAAAACCATGAAAAGGCTCTTGCCTGGTCCTTATACCTTTGTATTGGAAGGCTCCAAGCTTGTTCCAAAGATGATGCTTACAGCACAAAAAACTGCCGGCATTCGGGTACCGAATCATCCCATCTGCTTGGCCCTGGTCAAACAACTCGGCCGCCCAATTATATCTACAAGTGCTACACTTTCAGATGGCGAAATCCTGTCTGACCCATATGCGATTTTTGATGCCCTTGGGGCTCAAATCGATATAATCATCGACGGTGGGCCAGTGCCGGGACTGCCTTCAAGCATGGTTTCTCTTATTGGGGATATTCCTGAAGTAATCCGGGTGGGACGGGGTGACGTGAGTATTTTTGAATAAGGATACAAGTGAACTATAGTGCCTAAAATTTAGGCACTCTTATTGATCCGTTTTACCAGGCTCTCAGCAGATTTGAAGTGGATCACCCAACGTTTGGGCATGTATACGGCAACATTGGTCTTAGGGTTTCTTCCCTTTGTCGGTCCACGCTGCTTTATCTTGAAGCGACCCATGCCTCGCAGGTCAATTATCTTACCATGCATGAGCGCTTGCGCCATGCTTTCAAAAAGTGTATCCACAACGCACAACATGTCCTGCTTGCCGATACCAGGAAATGACTTGACCAAGGAATTTGTCAAGTCCAGTTTAACCATTGTCTGCGCCCAGTCCTGGGATATATAGATATCCGGAATAAAGCGCGCCACTTGTGATCCCGTCAAGTGCCCCTGCAAGCTTAGAACCCATTACAAGTTCAAGAAGAGAAAACTTCTTTTTTCCGGCATAAACGCCAGATGGCTCTCCCTTGATACCACCCAATTCGGCTGCAAGTCCTATTGCATCCTCTATGTTACCAAGGCTGTCCAGCAAGCCGAGTTCTTGGGCCTGTTGACCGGAGAATATGCGTCCGTCTGCAATGGTCCTAACCTTTTCCTCAGACATCTTTCTCCCCTCAGCCACCGCTGTCACAAACTGCTGGTGAACATTGCCAACAAAGTCCTCCAATAGCCTTCTCTCTTCGGGGGTCATCTTGCGCAATGGGGAGCCCAGATCCTTATAATCGCCACTCTTAATAACAACAGCCGAAACCCCAATCTTCTTGAACAACTCCTGCGTATTGGCAAATTCCATAATCACCCCAATACTACCCGTTATAGTGCCAGGATTCGCCATGATGTGATCGGCTGCAGCACTCACATAGTACCCTCCTGATGTTGCTATGGCACCCATAGACACAACAACCTTCTTGAGGCGGGTCGTTTTCTTTACCTCTGCATAAATCTCTTGGGACGGCCCAACCCCACCTCCGGGCGAATTAATTCTCAAGACAATGGCCTTGACATCCTTATTTTTGCGGAATTTCTTGAGATGCGAAATAACGGGTTTAGGATCAGCAATAATACCCTTGATTTCAATAACCCCAACCTTTTCACCAAACTCGAAGGCAGAGTCCCTCTTGCCAAGAAAGAAAAGGGCCGCCATGCTAATGATCACGACAGCCCCAATAGCGCAAACAACTAAGAAAGAAAACAATATGGGGTATTTTCTGGCAAACATTGTACCTGTTGGCCTAACCTAAGCCTCTTTGTTGGTTTCCTTTTCACCGACCTCAGGTACGGCTTCCTGCGTATCTGAAACAGCCGGTTCCCCGGCTTCATCGGAAGAAATCAGCTCGGTTTCGTCTTCTCCGGTGACTTCCGGGCCGTCTTGTACCTGGGGGGAATCGTCAACTTTGTCAGAAGATGTCTCAGAATCGTGTTCGGCAGGCTTCTGATTTACAGCTTTTTCTTTCAGGTTTTCCTTTAGAAGCTCACCTAAACTTGATCGAGATCCCTTGTAAGAGTTCAAATAATCTACAACCAGATCACGTTCCTCATCCGTTTGAAGCTGTTTGACCGAAAGGCCAATGCGTCGTTCTTTGGGATTAATGTTGATTACTTTGGCCGAAACAATGTCTCCAACTTGAAACTTGCCTACTGGGGTTTTAATCTTCTCACTGTTCACTTCCGAAACATGAACCAGCCCTTCAATCCCTTCCTCCAATTCGACAAAAAGACCAAAGTCCGTGACATTAGTTATGGTACCCGTAATCTTGTCTCCCACCTCATATCGTTCAGGGATTGTCTCCCAAGGATCTTTCTGAAGTTGCTTGATTCCCAG
>JAUWMM010000291.1 GCA_030613145.1 Desulfobacterales bacterium
TTCTGGATATCGGCAAAATGGAGCCCTGTCGTAGGCTCATCCAAGATGTAGACGGTTCTTCCGGTGGCCCGCTTGCTGAGTTCCCTTGACAACTTGACCCGCTGGGCCTCCCCGCCGGAAAGGGTGGTCGCGGGTTGCCCGAGGCGAACATAGCCCAGACCCACATCTGCCAAGGTTTGAAGCTTGGTTCTCATCTTCTTGATCTTACCAAAAAAATCGAGGGCCTGGTCTACGGTCATATCCAGCACATCCGAGATGTTCTTTCCCTTATACCTGATGTCCAGGGTCTCCCGATTGTACCGCTTTCCTCGACACACGTCGCACGTCACATACACATCAGGGAGAAAGTGCATCTCGATCTTGATAATTCCATCCCCGCGACACGCCTCGCACCGTCCTCCTTTCACGTTGAAGCTGAAGCGTCCTGGTCTATATCCGCGTGCCCTGGCCTCCGGCGTTTTGGCAAACAAGCCCCTAATATCTGCAAACACCCCTGTGTAGGTAACTGGATTGGAACGAGGGGTCCGTCCGATCGGGGACTGGTCTACGTTGATGACACTATCTATCTTTTCAAGGCCGGTCATCCGGCTGTATTTGCCCACGGATTTCCTGGAACGATAGAATCGACGGGCCAAAGATCGATACAGTGTATCAACGATCAAGCTCGATTTGCCCGAGCCCGACACCCCGGTTACGCATACAGAACAACCCAGCGGGAACCGAACCGTGATATTTTTGAGGTTATTGGTTGATGCCCCTTCAACAGCTATGTGGCCATATCTAGACGGGCGGCGATTAGGTGGCACAGGTATGGTCTTGCGACCCGACAGGTACTGACCAGTAACAGAGGTCTCGTGCTGAATCAATGCCTCGGATGATCCGCAGAATACCAGGTGCCCGCCGTCGGCCCCGGCTCCGGGTCCCATATCAATCACATAGTCTGCCGAAAGGATTGTTTCTGCATCATGTTCCACCACAAGAACCGTATTGCCCAGATCACACATCTTTTTGAGAGTACCAAGGAGTTTTTTGTTGTCCCGCTGATGGAGCCCTATACTTGGTTCATCCAGGACATAAAGCACGCCGGTTAGCTTGGAACCGACCTGAGTGGCTAAGCGAATCCGCTGCCCTTCACCTGCCGAAAGGGTTGCCGAAGTCCGGTCAAGGGTCAGATAGCCTATTCCCACTTCTGTCAGAAAAAAGAGTCTTTCAGTGATCTCTTTCAGTATAGGGTCAGCAATGAGCCTGTCTCGGGGGGAAAGAGGAATCGCCCGAAAAAAGTCAAGGAGTTCAGCGACTGAGCGTCTGCACACCTTATAGATGGACTCCCCGCCGACCGTTACTGCAAGGCTTTGCGGTTTGAGCCTTGCACCTTTACAATCAGGGCAGGGTCGCACGTTCATAAACCGCTCTATTTCTTCTCGGGTCTTGTGTGATTTGGTTTCCTTGTAACGCCGTTCAAGGCTTGGAATGACTCCCTGAAAAGGCCTGGAGTAAGTATAGCGTCTGCCGTCCCGTTCGAGGTAAAACGGAATGGGATTACTCTTGGACCCATAAAGGATGAGATCTTTTAGGGCTTCAGGGAATTCATTGAACGGTGTATAGACATTTACATGAAAATGTCGCGTGATGGCATCCAATACCTGATAGAAGTAGACCGAATGTCGATTTTCCCAAGGGGCGATCGCACCCTCCCTCAGAGAAAGGCCGGGATCGGATACGATCAGGTCGGGGTCAAAGACCATCATGGAGCCGAGGCCGTTACAGGCCGGACAGGCCCCCTGAGGACTGTTAAAGGAGAAACTGGCTGAAGTGAACGAAGGATAACTGATACCGCAAAGGATGCAGGCCGCCTTTTCGCTAAAGGTGAGCGGCTCGCCATGTATCACGTCCACAGTGACCAGGCCTTCCGATAGTCCTATGGCAAGTTCGACAGAGTCGGCCAGACGATTTCGGACCGACTCTTTAATAACCAAGCGGTCTACTACCACCTCTATGCTATGCTTTTTTTTCTTATCAAGGGGAACCTCTTCATCCAAGTCAAACACAGTGCCATCCACCCTGACTCGCGCAAAACCGTCCTTTTGCAGCCTTTGAAACAGCCTGTGATGCGCCCCCTTCTGGCCGGTGACTACGGGAGACAGGATTGTGACCTTGGTACCCGGCTTCAGCGCCATGACTTGATCCACGATCTCCTGGGTGGACTGTGCTGTAATGCGTTGTCCGCACCTGTGGCAATGCGGCTTGCCTATACGGGCAAAGAGTAGTCGAAGATAATCGTAGATCTCCGTTACGGTACCTACTGTTGAACGGGGATTCTTGCTGATTGCTTTCTGCTCGATGGCAATGGCTGGAGCAAGGCCTTCGATGCTGTCCACATCAGGCTTGTCCATCTGTTCCAAAAACTGGCGAGCATAAGCTGAAAGTGACTCAACATATCGCCTCTGCCCTTCAGCATAAAGCGTATCAAAGGCAAGTGTCGATTTGCCGGATCCGGAAATGCCGGTTATTACGACGAGTTGATTTCGAGGTAGGTCGACATCGATATTTTTTAGGTTGTGCTGGCGCGCGCCGCGCACGGCAATCTTATCTAAAGGCATGGCCACTACCACCCTGAAAAATTCCTACATAATAAACTTCAAAGTCTTATACTGCAAGATGAAAAGCTTACACCAATAAGCAAACCCGAGAACCGCTCAACCCAGGTACTTGTCTCAAGGCCTTTTCAGGCTGTTGCCCAAACAAAAATTCCTTTGAAAAGTCTTTTGCGAATAACATTGAACATTTTAGATCAAGCGCAAAGGGGTTTGGGCAACAGCCTGTTTTTCCTTGACCCTTACTGTACGGCCCATTATCCTGCGAACCGACAGAGGGTTTAAACAGTCGGTTAACCCGTTCGCCGGTTGAGACTCAATGTCATTAACTTAAGCTCAAAATCTCCCCCTTTTCTAAAGGGGGGCGGGGGGGATTTCTTTGAAGACTTTGAAAATCCCCCTAAATCCCCCTTTTTTAAAGGGGGACCTTAAAGGAACGGTTCTTAAGTTAATGACATTGGGTTGAGCCGGATAATAAGTTGAAGGGTAGGAGTTTAGTTTTTAAAGCGCTAACGTGTTACGTTGAAGGCAAAACAGACAAATGAAAGGGGGGCCTCGTGGCCATTGCAGAACTTGGTATCATTCCGATCGGAACAAAGTCAACCAGCCTGAGCAGCTATGTTGCGGCGTGCCTTAAGGTCCTGGAGGACTCCGGCCTCAGCTATGAAGTCCATGG
>JAUWMM010000268.1 GCA_030613145.1 Desulfobacterales bacterium
AGCCTGGCGCAGAGATTGGGAAATAGGGAATGTTTTTTCAGGGGTTTTTCCTTGCAGCCGGTTGCAGGGGGCGATGCGGACATAGTTGAGACAAGGGATGATTATCATCATCAGCGGGCTTTCCGGCTCTGGGAAAAGTACCGCAATAAAGGCACTGGAGGATGTTGGTTATTTCTGCGTCGACAACTTGCCGGTCCTACTCTTGCCAAAGTTTTTAGAACTTCGAACCGGGAGCGATTCGGAAATTTCTAAACTGGCCCTGGTGATGGATATCAGGGAAAAGGAGTTTCTCTCATCATATTCAGACATTCTGGACAGGTTGCGAAACCAGGGATATCAGTTCGAAATACTTTTCCTTGAGGCCTCAGAAGAAATTCTCCTGAGACGTTACAGCCAGACCAGGATGCAGCACCCACTGGCCAGGGGAAAGAGCCTTCTGGAAGCTATACGTGATGAAAAGGAACAACTCAAAGGACTTAAGCAAATTGCTAACAAAGTTATTGACACTTCACACTACAATGTCCATGAACTCAAAGCTGTTATCTTGGGCTATGTCCTCAAGGTGGTTCATACCGGGCACTTAGAGGTACATGTCCTGTCTTTTGGTTACAAGTACGGCGTTCCTTACGATGCGGATCTGGTAATCGATGTTCGTTTTTTGCCCAATCCCTACTTCGTCCCTGAATTGAGAGGGCTTGATGGTACCGCGCCCGAGGTCCGAACGTTTGTGAAAAAATGGGATGAAACCAACATTTTTTTGAAAAAATATTTGGATCTGCTTGATTACCTTGTCCCTTTGTATAAAAAAGAAGGGAAATCGCATTTGACCGTTGCGGTTGGTTGCACAGGCGGAAGACACCGCTCCATTGTGATCGCTGATGAGTTCTTCCGACATTTGAAAAAGAAGATTGATCGCATACACCTGGTGCATCGAGACATTGAGTTGAGATAGTGTCACTACCCTAGTTCACTAAAGTGTCTATAGTGAGCTAAAGTTTAAGGAGTTGAAGAAACTGTTTAATTACTTGTTTCATCAGTTAGATTGGTTGAATTGGTTTTATTGGTTTCTAACCAATCGAACCAACGGAACCAATAAAACTAATTGAACGGTGTTTCAGCTTTTGACTTTAGGCACTTTAGATCACTTTAGGCACATTTCTTGTTGAGGGTTAGATTTATGATAGGTCTTGTAATTGTAACTCATAGCGGTCTGGGAGAGGCCCTTATTGAAGCAGGCGAATCGATCCTTGAAGGGCCTCTAGGCGCAGTTACCGCTGTTTCCGTGGATTTAAGGCAAAGCGCCGAAAAAATGAGAGAGAAGATAAACACTGCTATCAAGGCGGTTGACCAGGGCAAAGGCGTACTTATCCTGACGGACATGTTCGGGGGGACTCCATCCAACCTCAGCCTTTCGTTCCTTGAGGAAGGCAGGATAGAGGTCCTTACCGGAGTTAATCTTCCTGTGTTGATTCGAGCTGCCAAGATGCGGAAAGACAACAACTTGGACGAGCTTGCCGAGACCCTGCAAGCTTACGGGAGAAAGAGTATTTCATTGGCCAGCAGTGTGTTGAAAGGAAACAAGAGAACCTGAGAGTCAGTGATTGCTATTTGTCTTGTCTTGCGGAAGCAGACATTGATACGGTCTTAGGTGTTGAGAACGACTCTTTTCCCGCGCCGTGGGGTAGGGCATCTTTCAAAGGAGAACTCGCCGAAAAGACTTCTCGCAGCCTGGTTATAAAAAAAAGGCAACATGAGAAACCGGCCAGAGTTATTGCCTACCTTTGCTTCAGGTTGATTGAAGACGAGATGCATATTATGAATCTTGCGGTGGATCCGGCGTGCCGTCGCCGTGGCGTGGCCACATTCTTGCTCCGGTACGGCATAGGATTGGCCAAAAGATATGGTGTCAAAAGAGCTTTTCTGGAGGTCCGTACCTCAAACGATGCAGCCATGAAGCTCTATAGTAAGATGGGCTTTTGTGAAGCGGGCCGGCGAAGGAGGTACTATACGGAAACCCAGGAAGATGCCGTGGTTATGATAAATGACATGACGGGGAGAGATTGTTGAGCTTTTGATCAGATACCTTTAGTAAGGCAAAATCTATGTGGCACGGCATTAGTTCGGTGCCATTTTTGCCTAGAAGCCATTTAAAAAACCTCAGATCGCGTTCGAGGGCAAGGCGGGGGCCGATGATAAAGCGCAGCATACACGGGAGTATGTGAGCATTTTGAAGAGGCCCTCAACACAGCCATCGGGCGATAGATGGGGGCTTGAAATGGCTTCTAAGAAGGAGACCAAGACTATGGCTGATAGAAAACCCTTTATTGCTGGAAACTGGAAGATGTACAAGACCGGACCACAGGCCGCTGAGTTGGCAAGCCGGTTGAAATCCTTGGTTGGAGACATCACGGATGTGGATGTCATGGTTGCCCCTCCTTTTACTGCTCTTGGAGTTGTGGGAGAGATACTGCAAGGGTCCGCCATACACCTGGGAGGACAAGACTTGTTCTGGGAGGCCGAAGGGGCTTACACCGGACAAATATCGGCTCCCATGTTAAAAGCCGCAGGATGCAGCCACGTGATAATCGGCCATTCCGAGAGGCGTCAGTACTTTGGCGAGACCAATGAAACGGTAAACAGGAAGATACGGGCAGCCCTCCTTGGAGGTTTGATCCCTGTGCTGTGTATCGGAGAATCAGAGGCTGAACGGGAATCCGGTCAGACCTTTTCTGTGGTGCAAAAGCAATTGGAAGAAGGGCTGGAGGGTTTTTCTTCGGATGAAATACAGAAAATGACAGTGGCCTATGAGCCTGTTTGGGCCATCGGTACCGGCAAGACAGCAACCACCGATCAGGCCCAGGAAGTGCATGAGTCCATCCGTGGGCGGATGGAGACAGCTTATGGAAATTCGGTTGCAAAGGCTGTGCGCATATTGTATGGTGGCAGCGTTAAACCTGAAAATATCGGCGATCTCATGGCCATGGCCGACATTGACGGTGCCTTGGTGGGGGGGGCCAGTCTTGACGGCGACTCCTTTGCAGGTATTGTTCGTTATAAATAGATGCTGCCACAGAGAAAGCATGAGAAAGCATGAGAATGGGAGCGGTTTTATATGTCAAGTTTCGTCATTATTATCCACATTATTGTGGCAGTTGCATTGATATTGATTGTACTTCTGCAAACCGGCAAAGGGGCGGATATGGGGGCAGCCTTTGGAGGGGGATCAAGTCAGACCCTGTTCGGGGGCAGTGGCGCATCAACCTTCTTAAGTAGACTGACAACAATTGTTGCTGTAATCTTTATGCTCACATCTTTAGGGCTGGCCTATCTATCGAGCCATCGGGCTATCAGATCGGTCACGTCCCGGGTGGCCGTCCCCACCACAGAGCAAACAGAGCAGGCCCCATTGGAAATTCCGGTTCAACCTGCGGCCAAGGAAGCCGATACGGCACAAGGAACTCCTCAGTAGGCCGGGGGGGATGAAGCTGCTAAAAAATCTGACTAAACAGACTATGCCGAAGTGGTGGAAGCTGGTAGACACGCTGTCTTGAGGGGGCAGTGGGTTACGCCCGTGCGGGTTCAAATCCCGCCTTCGGCACCA
>JAUWMM010000003.1 GCA_030613145.1 Desulfobacterales bacterium
CCTCCGGCTGATTGACGCCGATTCAGCCGTTCAGCCGTCGCAGCCAGTGCTTTGGCGAAGTCGGCTCGTAGCCAAGAAGGCTACTATGGCGAAGTCGGCGATTGCGGAAAAGGGCCATTTATGGATGGAAACTAGCTATACTTACACAAAGGACAGTCCGTAAAGGCATTTACAGGCATAAGGCTTGCATGGATTAAGTATCCCCGCACGGATGGAAGGGGATTCTATAGTTTTTACGAAAAACATTTTGGATTTCTACTATCGAATTGAACATGCAGCCTCGTTCCTTTCAGCAGTATATCCCAGCGGCTTTGGCCATGTCGGTCTTTGCTGTTTATCTGAGCACCATCTGTCCCACTGTATACGTGGGAGACAGTGGAGAATTTACAGCCGCAGCATTCTGCCTCGGAATTCCTCACAATAGCGGGTATCCCCTCTATAGCCTACTGGGAAAACTATTTTGCTTCATCCCTCTGGGCCATATCGGTTTCAGATTGAACCTGATGTCAACTTTCTTTGCTGTCCTCACTGTATGGCTTGTCTATTCCTTAATACTCAAGATCACTTCCTCTCAGGTATCGGCTTTTGTTGGGGCCTTTGTTTTGGCCTTTACACCAATTCTTTGGTCTCAAACCGTATCTGCGGAAATCTACACCCTACACACCTTTTTTGTGGCATTGCTAATAAGGTTGTTGTGGTGGTGGGATGAAAAGAGGACGTCTTGCCGCCTGGCTCTCTTTGTTTTTGCAACAGGAATCAGTTTCGGCAACCATATGCAAACGGTCATGTTGGCACCGGCAGTACTTTTCATCATTCTATCCGGTGACTACAAAACACTGGTGAGCTTCAAAAATTTCTTTTTCCTTTCGGTTTTGTTTGTCTCTGCCCTCTTGCTTTACCTGTATCTACCTATCCGCACCGAAGCCGGGGCTGCCATTCACTGGGGAGACCCAAATACTTTGAAACGATTTCTGGCCCATGTGACTGCGAGTGCCCATCGGGGAGGCTATGTATTGACGAAGGGGCCATTGGAGTATTTTTACCGAACCGGGGAAGCACTATACTCTATTGGGACTCAGTTCGGCGTGTTTCTTATATTTGCCCTCTTGGGTTGGCTCAAATCAGCATCGCTCCGCTGGCGAACATTTTTCGTTGCAGTAATCCTTTTTGATCTCATCTATACAGTATTCCTTAACATAATCTCCCTCGAAATCACCCCTTTCGGCCTTCCGACCTGCATCGTGATGGCCATCCTTACAGGAATTGGAATAGCTCATATTCTGAAAGCAACCAGGCGCCACGCCCTGATCGGCAAGATGGCCCACAAAACTATGAGGGGAGCTTTCTGTATACTGCCGGCCATCCTACTCACATTCAATTTGGGGCTCTGCAACCAGAGTCATAACTACACGGCCTACGAACATGCCCTTAATATTTTCAGAACTGTCAATAGCGGGAGTACTCTTTTCCTGGACGGAGACAATAATCTGTTCCCTGTTACCTATGGTCGGATAGTCGAACGTATGCGCGAAGATGTGATCCTTTATGATCGTTATGATCTCTTCTTCAAGATGCCCTTTCCGGACAATCTCAACGACGTATTTTGCGGCAGGTGGAAGGACCTAAAACCTATTGTTGAAAAAAACATTGTAGAAAAGGCACAGCATGGCGTCTTCTTGGCCGCATACAACCCGTTTACTTTCTCAATGCCCTATCGATACAGCCTATTGCCTTACGGCATTCTTTATCGGGTTTTTGAAGACAAAGAGTTTTACGATCAAAAAGAGGTAGAAGATATATGGAACCATTACTCAACAGAAAGTCTCCAAGACAGTTTCGAGAGAGATATGATGACGCGGGAAGTCTCTGCCTATTTTCATTTCAGCCTCGGCAAATATCTTTTCATGCTCGGCCGGCCTGTTCAAGGTTTGCAACACATTGAGTCGGCCTCCCGGACAGGATATAATGACGCCATGATCCATTCCGACATAGGTGTCTTTCTCACAGATCAGGGACACTTTGAGGAAGCGCGGTTGGAGTTGGAAAAAGCCTTGATCCATCATGAAGATTTGACCGGGGTTTACAACAACTGGGGATATTACTACTACAAGCTTCACGATTACAATAATGCAGCCATTTATTATGCTAAGGCCATCGAACTTGATCCTCAAAACTGCTCATATTATAACAACCTTGGTTTGACCCTTTGGGATGCCGGCAGAAAAGATGAGGCTGCTCTTGCCTTTCAAAAGTCCCTGGCAATCGATTCGAATCAACCCAAGGTTGAAAGCTTTCTGAAAAGATATGGAACAGATCAACAGTAAACAGCTCGGCATCTTGCGCTACGCGGTTACGATTGCACGCAGGCCGTCGTTTTGTGTGTTTGTTTTCTTCCTCGCATTCTATTACTTCACAAATGCCGGAGGCTATAAGGTTGGTGACGAAACGTTTATAAGTATCGTAGCCAAGCAAATTGCAAGACATGGACAGATAGGGCTGAAGCTGACCAAACCTCCACACGAAGAAGCATGCGTTAAAGCATCGAACGGGCTCTATTATTCCAAATGGGGCCTTGGGCAGTCGTTGGTTGAGGTGCCGTCTCACTTTGTTCACCATCTGATCTGGAAGCCGCCTCCAATAAAAAACAGGCCCATTGACTGTGTCAATGCTCATCTCATCTCAGAGCTGATGTTGATTTTCCTTGTCCCTTCCACTGTTTCGGCCCTCGGCTGTGTACTGGTCTTTTTATTCGGTATACGTCTTGGCTTCTCGAAGCGGGTAGCCATAGTCCTAAGTTTGGTGTACGGCGTTGGAACAATGGTCTGGCCATATTCCAAATCGCTAATGTCTGACACCACACTTAACGTGGCTATATTGGGGAGCGTATATGCGGCGGTCAGCTATGTGTCAACTCGACACAGCAGATGGCTGGCAATTTCGGGAATGTGCTTAGGGTTCGCATTGGTTACAAAGGTAACTTCAGTTGTTATCCTTCCTTGCCTTGTGATTTATGTTTTGCTGACAATTCGATCCTCGCGTGCAACGCGTGATCTGCTCATCTGTTTTGTCCCACCATTTCTTGCGTTTTTCGGCTTACAATTCTGGCACAATGCGATCCGTTACGGAAGCATATGGCAATTCGGCTATAATGCCGGGCGAGACGGTATGTTTGGATTTTGCACACCACTTTATGTCGGGCTTTGGGGATTATTGGCCAGCCCTGGAAAAAGCTTTTTCCTGTATGCACCTGTTACGCTCTTGGGCATAGTGTCGGCCAAAGAATTCTTCCATAAAAAAAGACCGCAAGCTCTTTTGTTCCTGTGCGTTACACTCACATTTACCATCGTACACGCTTGCTGGTGGGCATGGGCGGGAGACTGGGCATGGGGGCCACGTTTTCTGCTTGTAATAACGCCCTATCTTATCCTGCCCACCGGTCTGTTTTTTGAAAAATGGACCAGCCGGCCTCGTCTTAATCGAATGTTGGCAAGCATGCTAATCGTTTGCTCTGTTTTCGTTCAGATACTTGGGGTAGCTGTCCATCCCATTTCATTCATTGAGGCTCGTGAGCAAGTGGTCGCTCGTATTGTGGACAAGGAACAACAGGACCCACGCAGTTATGCGTGGGCGTATAGCGAAAATGCATTCGTAAACTTTAGCCCTGTTTTCTCTCATATTACCGGAAATTGGTGGTTGCTCAAACACATGATCTTTTCCTACGACATTTGGTCTGACGTCCCATGGAAAGTCATGGGTGATTTCAAGCTGGCTCAACCAAAGTGGATGTATGGAAACCGGACAGTCCCATTCTGGTGGCCGGTGGCATTTCCCGTGATCTCCCCACCATCGGGAACATGGGTTTATCCGCTTGCAGCGGCCAATCTTCTCATGGTGTTCTGGTGCGGCTTACGGCTGAAGCGTTTTTTACATGATCATGGCAAACAGTTTTAGCGTTTATCGGCGAAAAGACTCTTTTTCCCCTCTGGCACACATATAGTATCTATTTGCTGATGATAAAGAGAAAAAGCATTTTATCTGAACTCATTCCAATTATCCTCCTTATATCGTCGCTTTTAATCTTCTTCGGTAAAATCATACTTTCCGGGGAGCCGCTATTTGGTTCGGATTTTATTCTATGGTTTTACCCATGGAAAAGATCTATATATGAGTACGTGTGGTCAAACGGGGCGCTTCCATTCTGGAATCCTTATGTTTTTTCCGGTACCCCTCTCGTTGCCAATATTCAGGCATCCATGTTTTATCCGCTCAGTTTCCTTTTTTATATAATCCCCACCAAATATGCCTACGGTTATACCATCATATTTCACTGTATGCTCGGCGCTATATTTATGTATGTTCTTGTCCGCTCTCTTTCTATCAATAAGGCAGGCAGTTTCCTTGCTGCCGTTATTTTTACATATAACGGATTTTTTACGGCTCACATGTATGCCGGACATCTAACCTTTGTCCAAAATTACGTCTGGATACCACTCATATTCTATTTCCTATACAAGTTCCTTAATGCTTCTGACTTCAGATACGCCGTGCTTTCAGGTCTATTTCTCGGGATTCAAATCCTGGGCGGCTTTCCTCAAATTGCATTTTACACAATCCTCGCTTTAATTCTTCTTGGCGCATACCATATCGGTACAAGGCTCAAACACGGTGAGAGGAGCAACATTTTCAGGCTTTCCGGCGGTATGGTCATCATTGTCTCCATAGGCTTTGCCTTGGCAGCCGTGCAGCTCTTGCCCACCGGCGAATTTGCCCGGCTCTCGACTCGTTCCGGTGGAGTCACCTACGAGTTTGCCACATCCGATTCCCTTGATCCTGTAAATTTTATGACATTCGTGATCCCCAACTTATTTGGTAATCCTGCAAATAACAGCTACTGGAAATCGACAGAATTTTGGCAGTTCTGGGAACTCTGTGCCTATGCGGGTATTGGGCCACTTCTGCTACTCGGCTTTATAAAAAGGCAAGATCAGACACGTCATGTCCGGTGCTTTTTTATCTTGCTCTTGCTGCTGTCTCTGTTTCTGTCTCTCGGGCGATATAACCCTTTTTACCGGTTTATATATCACTTGCCAGGCTTCAGTCACTTTCGCATACCAGCACAAATAATCTACCTGTATGTCTTCTCTCTTTCTATCCTGGCCGGCATGGGATTGAAGGGTCTGAATCAACTCGAGTCTTATCCAACTCCATACAAGATAATGGCAAGTGTTTATTTCTTGTTTTTTGTCGTCCTGATAGGGGCTTTTTTCTTGTGGCCTTTTCATTTTTTCTACTATCTGTTCAAAATCACACGGCCTTCAGGATTGACTTCGGATGTGATGCCAAGGTTGCACGAATCAGTGCGACTCTCTATTTACACCGGCGCAGGTCTCTTTGCCCTTGTTGCAGCATTGATCCACTTGCGTCGTAAACGTAGACTCGGGCCAACCTCTTTCATTGTAGCACTCCTGTTGGTGATCACAGTAGACCTTTGGTCCTTTTCAAATTCTCTCGTTCGAACAACCAATTTGGGCTTATCTCAAGAAAAAAAGGACTCACTGCACTTTATGAAAACTGAGCAAGAATTGTGTCGTGTTGTCTCCACTGGAAGTCTTTTTTACCCAAACGAGGGCCTATTATATGGCTATCAAGATATTCAGGGATATGACCCGCTAATATTAAAAAGATATCTTGCCTATCTCAATAAGAGCCAGAACATGCCCACTGCCTCTGCGGCAGTAAATGTCCGGTACGTGAGAAGCCTGGACAACAATCTCATTCGAATGTTGAATGTGAAATACAGTCTTGTTGACCATGCAAAAGCCTTGAAGCTGGATGGCTACATGCCCAGGGCGTCAATAGTGCCTAAGGCAGTTATTGTTCCAGACAAAGAAATCTTAGATTTTATGATGAATGATAATTTCGACCCCACAAGAACTGTTATATTAGAACCCGAATGCCGTCAGCTCATGCTGCCGGACGACAACGGAGACGATTTTGAAGGTTCCTGTCTGATTACGCATTATGATAATGAAGCCATTCGAATCAAGGCATCAGCCAATAAGGCAGGCTATCTTGTTTTAAGTGAAATATACTACCCGGGATGGGAAGCTACAGTGGATGGGAAAAAGGTGCCGATTCTTCGCGGCAACTACCTGTTTCGCGTCGTCCCTCTGGACCGAGGAACCCACGAGGTCCAATTGAACTTTGTTTCCTGGCCTTTTCGTATAGGATTGATAGTATCTCTGTTGACCCTGGTCTGTTCTCTGTGGTTCATCCTATGGGAACTGAAAAAGGATAGGTGATAGACATTACTGGGAGCATATCATAGACAGGTACCCGACAAGCTTGGTCAGGCAAACTTGAATTTGGAATAAGTATGAAAGGTAAACATGTTAAGCCCTCATCTTTGAGTATCTCTCTCTTTTTTATAATCGGCTTGCTAGTCGTTGGAAATCTTATTCCTCTTTGGTCCTTTACCTATTTCCCCTCTCTCGATCATCCTTCTCATCTATTGCGACATAGCATTTTAGCTAATTACAACAATCCCCAATTTGACTATAACAGGACCTTCGTTATTCAACGTTTGCCTGTACCTAATAGCCTACCCGATTACGTTGTAGCACTTTTGGCTTGCTTTGTCCCTTTGGAGGTTGCCTCCAAGATATTCTATTCCGTGCTCTTTTTATTCTTACCATTATCGCTCCTCTACTATCTTCACGCCACTAGGCCAGAAAATTGTTACTTGGCCCTGTCAGGATGTCTCTTTTCTTACAATTTTTTTCTTCTCATCTTGGGTAACGAAAATTTTTGCTTTAGTATCCCGCTATTCTTTGTCACCTACGGGTATTGGTGGAGTCACAAAGACCGCCTTGGGGCGCGACAGTACATCATATTGAGTTTCCTTTGGTCGGCACTATATTTTTCTCATATATTGGGATTCGTGCTGTTGACACTCTCCATTTTCTTTACATCATTCTTCATGTCACGGAGTCTTCGCAAATCCGCTATGATGGTCTCGCCTTCATCCCTTGGCATTCTCATGTATATATGGTGGAATTTCAAAAGGGGTGAATATTTTAATAATCCCATTATATGGAACTTACGTATAAGCGAGAAACTCGATTCGCTCCTCGAGGTCTTTTTCTTTGTTAAAAAAATAGGCTTCCCTTCCTACCTGCAACTCGGGATGCTTCTCTTTTTTTTAACTTATAGTCTGCTTTTCCTTTCAGCCATTGTTAAGGGAAAAGCAAAAACAACAATCAAGTGCCTTTTGTTTAATTTCTTATTATTGCTATTAGTGGTTCTCCTTCTACCAAAATGGTTCATACTGTTTGGCGGAGACCAGAGGACGCTAATCATTGCGCTGTTTTTTGGATTGCCTTTGCTTTTTGTACCCTCAAGGGTTGCTAGAGGCATCTTCACCACGTTTCTGGTTGTTCTTTCATTATATTACAATATGGTCATCTTTGGCTATTTTTCTGAGCAAAATCAAGCCCTGTCCGACTATAAGGCAGCCCTCGACAAGATCCCCCCATCGCAGAAACTCTTGCCACTAGTTCTTCCTCCATACACATATTTTCCTCCCTACCACAGATTTTTTGAATATTATCATTTGGAAAAAGGAGGCATCAATCCTTTTCACGCCATACAACCCATATTCTCAGTCGACTATGTAAAAAGGCCTCCTACTCGTGGCATCTATCGTTTTTCTCCAAAAGACTTATCTCCCACCATCCTGAATTATTACGATTACATCCTTATAGTCGCGGACAAGCAGGACATACTAAGACAGGATCTCGGTCAGCTATGTCTGACTAACGGGTATAAGTTATTTTACGAACATAAGATTTACACTATATTTAATCGGCAAAAAGCCGACTTGAGGAATTCATCACAAAAAGTGAGTGATGACAAATTTTAAAGATCTCTCATTCCCTATTCTGAAATGAAATTCTTCTGCCAAGGTAATAAACCATGATACCTACAACTGCAAATAAGGTCAGAATGGTTATCCCAATGCCTATCTTGATGGACAAAGGGTCAAACACAAACCGGACTATGTGTTGGCCCTCGGGAAGTTGAACCACCCGAAAAAGGTAATTTCCTCGCAAAATGCGTGTGGGTTGATCATCCACAAAAGCCTTCCACCCCGGGTAGTACATTTCACTCAGAAATAGATACCCTGGTGTGGGAGAGTGGGTTGAAACTACTATGTGGTCGGGCCGATACGAAACAATCTCGGCTAATCCCGGCTTCCTCGACTCTTTTCCGGAATGTGCAGAAAGGTTACCCGGGTCAACCCCCTCTTCGAATAAGACAACCCGAGTAGGGTCGAAATCGGGCCTGATCAAGTAATCCAATACCTCCTTTTTTTTAAGAATCTTATAATCCCGAACTATAAACGCCCTTGGAAGACAGGTTTTTCTCACAGAATATTCCCTGGTAGCATTAGAGATCTCATACTTCACATTCAACAGATCCATGAGCTTGCTGTCTTGAAGGGAGCGATAGGAAAACCATACCCAGGCTTCTGGAAGTTGGCCTCTAAAATATTGATTGATGTATTCATAATATCGTAGCGGAAAAAGAGGGTTATATCCCCCAACAGTCTGGTATCCAAGATACATCTCAATATTAGGCACCAAATCATAGCTGCCAATCCGGTATATGTCCTTGTCTTTTCCCAAAATCATGTCGAAATTATGCTTGAGTTGCGAAGCCCGATGGTAAAAATTATCATTGTGTTGCACTGCCCCCCTGTTTGCATACGACACGTCTATCAAGAGAAGAGCGCATAGAAAAACAGCTGCAAGCTTAGGACGCAGGGTGCCACGTATCAAGAAGAGTATTGTCACAAGAATGAATGCGCTAAACAAAACAAGACGATGCAACTCACCGCAAATGATGTTGGAAGCCTCGACCATCCTGTCGGCAATAGCCTCGTCAAGGATAAAGGGTGAGAAGAACTTTAAGGCAATTGATCTGTCAATATGAAACAGTGTATCCAATACCACCAGGGACATCACAAGGCACAAAGCCAGGCCTGCGCGCCGGAGAAGAGAGGTTTTTCTGCGGGCAAAAAGGTCGTCCATTCCCTTTCCTGCCAACAAGCAGAGGGCAAACACCCACAGAACAATAATTTTGGCTGGAGCCCTGATTCTGTCGAATCCAGGAAGCAGGTAAGCCAATTTGTAAACGGGCGTATGCAATCCCAATGCTAAAACAAAGGCAACAATTGCAAGGATTCCCGCAAAAGCCACGACCCTTCCGTTGTCTGAGCCGCGATAAGATACAAAAAAGAGCAAGATGAGGGGCAGAATACCGACATATAAATTGTAGTCAGGCACACTCCAGGGAACATCAGAAACCCAATAATCGCGTTTCACGTAGCTGCCGAAAAAGTGTGGCATAGCTGCTGTGACAATCCCCTCAGGTGGATATGATCCGATTGTTACCAGGTCATAACTGTCGAGTGCTGCTCGAACCGACTGGCCTATGAACTCAAAGGCCGGGACAAGCTGGATCGCGGCAACACCGGATCCAATGAGAAAAAAAATGCAGGAGATGGCCAAAATCTTTACACTATAACGGACCTCCTTAACGCTACGGATGCTACATCCTAAGAACAGTAGTGCCGCCAGAAAGGTGTAAAACGGATCCTGGGCTGAACCGGCCAAAATTTGCACGCCCCAAAACAATCCTGCCATGGTCGCGCTGAAATAAGGCCTTTTCCGTGTTAATGCCTGATTAAGAAAATATATGATCAGGGGAATCCATGTGTAACCCTGTACCCGGAACATCTGTCCCGTATGAAGGGTGGCCATAACAAAACCATTACAGGTAAAGACAGCAGCGGCCACAAAGCTACCCAATGGGGTGATCCGAAAAGACCTGGAGAGTATGTACATAAAGAGACCCGCGAGGAACAGGTGAACGAACATCGTGTAGCCATAGGCCCTCTCAGGGGGTATTATCCAAAAGAGGATGTCAAGGGGATAGAAAATAGTCGATTCAAAGTGCGCCCAAAAGGGTATGCCGCCGAAAATAAAAGGGTTCCAGAAAGGGATGGAATGGTGGACGTGTATTTGGTTTAATAAGAACTGCTTTAGACCCAGGTAACAAGCAACAAAGTCGGAGCCAAAAAGGAGATGGCCGCCGATGATGATATCTCTGAATAAAAAAAGACAGAAAACCCCCAACAGCAAACACATCAAAAGATCTTTTTTGTCTCCGCGATTTGATATAACCACAATTCAGCCTTATTAAACAAAATGGTTTGAACGAGCTTTAACAACTATCAAGTTTTGATCCGGGTAAGTGTCTTAAGACCAACCCTCTCGTTAAAAAGGGTTACGCCTTTACTCCGGAGTTACGGGATAAGCCTTTTATCCGGTTTGTTTTTTAGTCTTCTTCTGATAGGTAACAGATGAACGGTAAACGATTACCTCTATTTCAATTGTCTGAAAAAGATGATAAAATATTAACATCTTAGGTCATGAAACTATTCTATGTCAAGTGTCAAACATCTCAATACGTTGTGGTTGAAGGGTTGCACATCAGGCGAATGCTCCGAAACCGACAACCGGCCCAAGATCAGGTAAAAGCATGAAAAGATTGGCGGCAAATATGAAGACAACCATGTTTACTGCGGATCTGTTTCTGGCCGGTTTGTCCGGTATGGTCTATGTTGCCCTTCGTTTGACCTTTCATGCAATGATCAGACTGGCAGGATTTAGAGACGGTGGATTGATAAGCTATGACAGCTATTACCACTTCGCATTCGCCGAGGAACTTGTTCGGTCCGGCAATGCTTTCCTCTTCCAAAACCCCTTTGGCTCGCTGGACAAAGAGCCGCTTTTGTTTAATCTCTATGCTTCTGCTTTGAAGCTATTCCGTCCCCTTTACGAGAATAACCTTTTCGTTTTCGATTGTACCCTGGGAGCTTTGTTTATCTTTGTTACTTCTCTATACCTTTTGAAGCTGGTATCCGATTTGGGACTGGTTGAAAAGTCAATTCTGCTGTTTGGCGGAGGGACTGCTTTCATCGGGGTATTTCTTGGCCTGGTTCCTGCGGAGAATGCGGTGTGGGCAGGATATTGGGGCCTGACTTACCCTTTGAACCAGATAGTAACATCCGAAATCATTTATCATTTCATTTTCTTCTTTGGTTTGTTTTCTCTGATTAAAGGAAAAGATATTGGGGTCATGTGTGTGATAGTTTTTCTGATGTTCCTGCACCCATTTACGGCAATGACTTTTAATGTTTCTGTGGGCTCAGCCTGGTTATATCAATGGTTCAAAACACACAAAATGATCAATCCACGTTTTCGGCTGTTCGTATATGCTGCAGCTTCATCGATTATTTCGGTGCTCTTGTACCAGATCTATCTTCCATCTATGTCCAAAGATGCAGCATATTACAAAATGACCTATGAAAATATTCCCTTTTACATTGATACCCTGGAATATGCGTTGTTTCTGATCATACCTGTTTCGTACTGTCTTGGATCTTTGTTGTTCAGAAAGAGAGCACAGGGCTTGGGGCAGCCTGAAAAACTGTGGATATTTGCGGGGACCTCAATCTTTTGCATTGCAATGTCCATCAGCTATTTGTTTACCGATAAAATTGTCCAGCCCGCACATTGGTCGCGCGTATATCCCTATGTCCTTATATTTGCTACGGGAGGACTTTTTGTAAGAAATAGAAATGGCATAAAAGCATCAAGAGTATCGAAACTTGTCAAGGTCTGCCTGTTGTGTATCGCAATTTTTGACAGTGCACTCGGCGTCAAATATATTTCCGGAGCTCTATTGACTGAAAAAAAGCCTCCACTGTTCTTGACTCCGGATCAAATGCAGGTCATTGAAAAGGCCAAAGATGCCCCCCCCGGGATGTTCTTGTATTTGCGAGACTGCTCCAATAAGGCATTGGCAGGAGACTTCGAATATGCCGTAATGGCATTGTCACCCCAAAAGGGATTCTTGGGTCACGCTTTTTTCTCTCCCTTCTTGCAATCAGTGAGCCCACATTTATTCCCCTGCCGCCAGGGGTACCGGTTACCGCACACATGGCTGAATCTGAGTGATTATATTGTCTTTGACCGAAAGCTCTTTGATAAGTTGACTTTTCAACATTGCAGTATTCTTTACATGGGAAAAGAACTGGTGTTCGTCAGGAATATCAAAGACACATGAGGGCTGTTTTCGATATGACGTACTTTTGGAAGCTCAATATTAGACGCTGTTTTTGCCTGTGAGATATTGCACGGCATAGATTTCGCAAGACCAACATTTTGGCCAAACACATAGCACCCCCCCCAACACACAAACTCCCCTCACCCGGCAGGAGGGGCTTGTATGTGAAAACAGGCCATGAACTAAATGCACGGTATTGGCGGCACGATGAGGTTTTTACAATAACCTGCAAAGCCATGGATATTATCGAATACAGAATCATGCATGATATGGAGCAGTCCTACTGGTGGTTTGTGGGAAAGCACTTTCTGGTCAAGACTATTCTTGAAACGCTCTCTTTTAACAGCGCAAGGCATGACAAGATACTCGATATCGGATGCGGAACCGGCAGTACACTGCAACTTTTAGAAAAGTTCGGCTCAGCTTACGGCATGGAACTATCATGGGAGGCCATCCGATTTCTACGTAAGAGAGGGCTGAGCCTTATTACGCAGTCAGATGCCAATCGATGCCTTCCGTTCAAGAATAGTACTTTTTCGGCAATAACATGCCTTGACGTGCTGGAACATCTTGAAAACGATTTCAACCTATTAAAGGAGATGATGCGGGTCTGCAAACCGGGCGGCCATGTCATTGTCACCGTCCCCGCGTTTGAGATTCTATGGAGTCCTCATGACGTCGCCTTACACCACAATCGACGCTACACCCGAAAACAAATGGCCAAGAAGGTTCGTAAACTCAATTGTAACGTGATAAGAAGCAGTTACTACAATACAGCGCTGTTCCTCCCGATCCTGGCGGTGAGAAAGCTGAAAACCTTATCGGCCAATAAACAAAGCATACACTCCGACTTCTTTATGCATATTCCGCGGTGGCTTAACAACCTGCTGACCTTATTGTTTGTCTCTGAAATCCGCTTGCTTCGATTCGCGAACTTCCCTTTTGGCGTTTCTCTCTTGTTGATTCTACAAAAGGATAGTGGAAATTCAAATGGTAACAAATGAGGAATGATTCTATGGCCCTCTTGATTCCTGCTCACTATATTTGGGCTATTTGCCCTGTTCAACCGGGGTGATGGGTTATAGGGGACGTATTGTTATTTTGTTCCAAAGCCTGTTTCTTGAGAAAAAAACAGAGGAAAAATGCTGAGGGTCTATCAGACACACATGTCCAAACAAAAGTATGTAAGGTTCATTTTAATGATAGTTGTGCTCGTTATCATAGGGCTGATCATGGTATGGGGACGGGCTTTTTACGGTTCGATGGAGGCCTATAATCAGGGAGAAATCTATCTGAAGGAAAATAAATATATTAAGGCAATCACTTTTTTTGATCGTTCGATGCATTGGTACACACCCTTCAGTCCCTATGTCCATCGATCAGCAGAACGTCTGTGGGAAATATGCATAAAGGCCGAGCAAAAGGGAGATATTCGCTTAGCACTGATCGCTACCCGCACCTTGCGCCGTGGTTTTTATGCAGCAAGGAGTTTTTATACTCCCGGCAAAAGCTGGATCAATAAATGCGATCTTAAGATCAATAAACTCGTGCGGCTTGAGCTGCATCAAGAAGAAATACAGGATGCTCCCGCTCAGCAGGACAAACCTATACATGCAAGCCAAAAGGCGAGCCCTCCGAGTACTCTGTGGAGTATTATTGTGGAAATCGGTTTTCTGGGATGGATTGGGTCGGCAATAAGCTTTATCATGTTTGCGTGCAAAGGTGATCGAAAAGTGAGGCTATTGGCTCCCCGGGCAGTTGCATGGGCAGGCATTGGCATCCTATTCTTTGCACTGTGGATTGTGGGTATGATGAAGGCTTGAGGCATGGGAAATGTCATTATGGATCGCCGTCATTCAGCGTTTGCACTCATCCTGTTTCTGACCATCACAACCTTTGCCGTCTTCTGGCAGATGCGAAACCATGAGTTTGTCATACTTGATGACGGTAAGTACGTCACCGAAAACTCTCATGTGCGGGACGGATTGACCTGGGAGGGTCTTGTCTGGGCTTTCACTACCACGCATGCCAATTTCTGGCATCCATTGACATGGATATCGCACATGCTGGATTGTGAGCTCTACGGGTTGGATCCAGGCGGGCACCATTTCACCAATTTGCTCATCCATATAGCAAATACCCTGTTGCTGTTTCTGGTTCTCGAACGGATGACAGGAGCCCTCTGGCCAAGCGCATTTGTTGCCGCAATGTTTGCACTGCATCCCCTCCACGTGGAGTCGGTTGCTTGGGCGGCAGAGCGTAAAGATGTTCTTAGTACCTTTTTCTATGTGCTGACGATAGGAAGTTACGTCCGTTATGTTGAACATCCGGGGATTAACAGATATCTGCTTGTCCTTCTTACATTTGCTCTTGGCCTGATGGCCAAGCCTATGCTTGTGACACTGCCATTTGTGCTGCTTTTGCTGGACTACTGGCCTCTTGATCGCTTTCAATTTGTACAACAGAGCGGCAATGGTTGTGCACAAGCTCAAAAATCCGTCTGTCCCAACAATCAAAGGAGTACATTTTTTCGTCTGGTTTTGGAAAAATTTCCCCTCTTTGTACTTGCGGCAGTTTCATGTGTTGTGGCCTATCTTGCTCAGGAACAGGGGGGTGCCCTTAAAGCCTTGAACCTATTCCCTATAGAGTTCAGGATTGCAAACGCTGTTTTTTCCTATGCAAGCTACATTGGAAAGACGATCTGGCCTCTCCATTTGGCGGTTTTTTATCCCCACCCGGGCATATTGCCATTGTGGCAAGTAATAGGAGCCGGCTTGTTCTTGGTGAGTACATCTGTTCTGGCGATTCGGGCCGCGCACAGGTCCCCGTATCTTACGGTAGGATGGCTGTGGTACCTCGGCACCCTCGTGCCCGTTATTGGGTTGGTGCAAGTGGGCGACCATGCCATGGCTGACAGATACACTTATGTGCCGCTAATCGGTCTCTTTATCATGATTGCCTGGGGAAGCTGCGATATTTCCAAACGATGGCGCTATCTAAAGACCGTGCTTGCCATATCGTCAGGGGCACTCATTTGTGCCTCCATGATAAGTACGGCTTTTCAAATAAGACATTGGCAAAACAGCACTACGCTCTTTGAGCATACACTCGATGTAACTGCTGATAACTCTATGGCGCATACCAATCTGGGAGTTGTTTTAGCCGGACAGGGAAAGCCCGATGAGGCCGTTATGCATTATACCCAGGCGCTCCGGATCAAGCCCGATCATTTGGAGGCCCGAATCAACATGGGAGTCGCGTTAGCCGCACAAGGCAAACTTGATGAGGCTGTTGCTCATTATTCACGAGCTCTCCATATCAAACCAGATTTTGCAGGTGCGCACTACAATCTTGGAAATGCCCTATTGGAACAGGGGAAGACAGAAGAGGCAATCAAACATTTTCGGGAGGCATTAAGAATTAAGCCCAACGATGCAGAAGTGCACAACAACCTGGGAATCGTGCTGGCAAAGCAGGGAAAGACGGAAGAGGCGATCAAACATTTCCGGGAGGCATTACGGATCAAGCCTGGTTACACACTCGCGCGCAAGAACCTGGAAATCGTTCAGACTACGCAGCGGGAACCCAGATGACACGCCGATTACCCATGGACAAAATTGATTCCAAAACCATGTCCCAGGCAGATGAAAAAACAAAACTCTTTTCCTTAGCCAACCTTATTTCGTTAGCTATTGTCTTCCTATTGGTCTGTGGTAAGCTTTGGTTGGTCTCCGATCAAAGGATCGTTGCGCTCTACTTACCATACGATGACCTTCTCTTCGTAAAGCTTGCTGAGTCAATCTCTCTTGGCCATTGGTTAGGTGATTACGACCACCTTACTCTTGTCAAGGTTCCAGGCTATCCAATGTGGATCGCTCTTATGAAGCACCTTGGCATCCCAATTCTTTTCTCTCAACATCTTATCTATCTAATCTCACTCGTGCTTATTTGCATTATCTTGATATCAGCGGGAGTTTCTCGAATTGCCCTGTTTCTTGGGATTATGATTTTACTCTTTTCGCCAGAATCGTTTTCAAACGATCAGCTGAGATTGTCACGTATGTACCTATACGATGCTTTCACCTTACTTCTATTCTCTTTATGGTTCATTACTCTTCGTCTGTTTCGATGGCGGTATCTGTTCCCCATGGTTGTAGCATACTCGTGTATTTTGGCCTATTATTCTCTCATTCGTGAAGAATTTATTTGGATTATTCCCGTATATGTTGTTCTGGTTCTCCTGTTCTACATGAAACATCTCCACCAAGGTTTATCACTACTGCTTTCAAGGACAATCATACTCGTCGTTATTCCGATAGTGACAGTTGTGGGATGCGATAGGCTCATTCGTTTAGTTAACGAACACCACTATGGTGTAGCGGTTCTACATGAACAGCGAGATGGATACTTCCCGGCGGCAATCGGTGCACTTTACCGAATAAACTCCGGCAAGCAGATCCGATATGTTCCCGTACCAAAAAAGGCAAGGGATTTAGCGTATCAAGTAAGCCCTTCTTTTCGCCAAGTTGAAGCGCTATTAGAAGGTGACATAGGTGAAGCATGGATTAAGCATGGGTGTAATTTTTCAGAAGTGTGTGATGATATCGTTGGTGGATTGTTCTTCTGGGCAGTAAGAGATACTGTTTATAGATTGGGATATTATGACAATGCAAAAAAAGCAGAATCCTTTTACAAGGCTATTGCTGATGAGATTAATAGTGCTTGCAGAGTGAAAGCAATCCCATGCGGACCTCAGTGCTCAACCCTTCGGCCTGTTTTTCGAAAGTGTGACATTATTCCCTGGATTTCTTCTTTCATTGATGGGATGTCCCAACTATGGCATCCACCCGCCTCACTAACAACAGAGTCATTGCAGAGTGACAGCCTTGCCTTAACGGATTTTTATGAACTTTTCCCTGGTGAGGTTAATCTGCCGCGCTATTCGCAGTTTGATGCCGAATATTACGTGAAGAAGAATCCCGATATCGCAGTGATGGATATCGACCCGTTTGAACACTATCTAGTGTGGGGTCGCTTTGAAGGACGAGAGCCAAATGACAAGATCAGAGGAATATTTGATGCTGCCCACTATCTTGCAACCAATCCGGATGTTGCAGCAATTGGAATTGATCCCTATCAACATTACATGGCATATGGCCAGTTCGAAGGACGAAGTCCTTCTAAGAGTGAAGACATAAGTTTTATTTCTTTAAAGCCTTTAGGGAAAAAGCTCGATTCTCTTCAATATAGGATTCGAAACATACTCAGATCTGGATATTTGTTCCTATCAATAATTTTTTCTGTTTGCGGTCTGATAATACTGGCTCGGTTCCTGTTTCATGTCATCCGTAACCGACCTATAGCCAATCGAGAGCTTACGGCCGGGCTCATTCTCTTTCTCACTGTTTCGGGCATTATAAGTCGAGTGGCCTTGATGTCCTTCTTTGATGCGACAACTTATCCGGGATTTGGAGGATATCTGCTTCCAGCGTACGGCTTATTTTCAGTTTTTTGTTCTGTAGCAACGATTTATGTTTTCGATGCTGTTTTTGTTCGACGATGAAAGTTGTAGCAAACCGTAACAGCGTTATGATCGTTCGGATCAATCATACTAAACTTTAAATGGATAGCATATATCACAAAACGCCTCGGAAGGGCCCCATCAAGTCCATAGGTTCGTTTCATTTCATACTCACCCTCCAGATCCTTTTCTTGCTCTTTTATGTCATACTCATGCCTGCATTTGAAGGCGCCGACGAACCCGAACACCTTCGTTACATTGAAGCAATATTTAAGGGAGAAAAGGTCCACCCGGTTGATCGAGCGAACCCGCGTAGATATGGCATCGAAGTCTACCAGCCGCCCTTGTATTATAACATGGCCGCCCTTGCCGCCAGATTCTTTCCTGTGGTCTTTCCCAATCATCTGGCAATCAATCCTGACAAGAACCCGAACCGCCCGTATCTGGTCCACGATCATCCCGGTGAGGTCTTCCCCTTTGATCCTGCTCGCAAGACCCTTCGTTATTTCCGTACACTTTCGCTGCTCCTTGGGATTGTCTCCTTCATTCTTTTTGCCCAAATGTTGCGCCTTGTAATGCCCGAAAATCCACAATGCGCAGGCATCATTCTCCTTTTGACAGCCCTCTGGCCTAATAATCTTCAAGTTTTTTCGGTTGTCTCAAACGACTCCCTTGCCTACCTATTTAACCTCATCGTGATCCTAGTCCTGCTCCACACCTTAAAAGCGGATACGCCGTCGTGGAAACACGGCTTGATCATAGGGATAAGTCTCGCTCTGGCGATCCTGAGCAAAATGACTATCCTGATTACGCTTGCTGCCTTTTTTCCCGTTCTTGTCTTTGATTTTATTGTTGATAGACGTCGAGGCAAACGCTACCTAAGAATACTGCCGGCTGTCCTTTTGCCTCTGTTTTTGTTAGCAGGCCCCTTTATTATTTCCAGGACAATTTGGTACGGGAGCCCGACTGGTGAAGGAGTCCTGAAAATACTTACCCCGGGATTGGTTCGGTCATCACCTCTGTCCTTTACTGCAGTTATAACCGCTATGTCTCAGATACTGCCGGGCCGTTTTCTTGCCGATCTTTGCTGGCAACAACTTACCCTTCCATTGATTTCACTTCAACTCTTTCTGCTATGGTTTATATTTAACGCCATGATTGCGGCCCGAATAGCTTTCGCGAACTTCAGAAGAGTCGACTACGAACAGATATTGTACATGGTGTTGGTCCTGAGCTCGTTTTTCGTCATCTTTTTTGCCTTATACCGTATATCTTCACATTGGATCGGGATGCAGTTTCGCCACGTTTGGAGCCTATGGCCTATCACCTTGTTTGCTCCGTATTTCGCGATAAAGGGGCTGAAATTCTTGAAGCTTGTCAATAGAAAGACAATTCTAAGTATTATTTTTGCATGTTTGATGATAATACTCGTCTCCGTTAATTTCTTGATCCTTTACAATTTCGTTCTTATGTACAAACCGATTGAGGGGGTATCCAGACCCGACTTGGACTACTTCTCCTTTAGTGATAACTTCGCACAAAGCCCGCAAAAAGCCTCTGAATACCTCGACTCAACCGGTTTGAGCGATGTTATGGCATACAAGGACTTGATTCATACGGATGATTGGCACAACGCCCTTTTTCACGCCAGTCGCCCCTTTGAAAAAAGCCCCAACGAGCATGAGGCTCCTTTAGATGCGTTCAAGCGCTTCAATCACAGGGCAAACACTGAGGGGCCATAGAAATCCCGCATGGAAGTCGCAGCCCTGTCCATTGGGAGGAATCTTGATCTGATCGATTCTTTTTTTGGCTTTGCATTCAATTGACATAAAGCTTGTTTTAAAGTAATATAAGTTTCTTAGGGACTCTTTCTGCAGGCAAATTGAAACAATCAAGCTACAACGCACCGGCGATGGGGAAAAGGGACAGCGTCAGGCCATAAGGATGGGCAATTTTTATAACCCACTTTGAGCGACCATGTTCAAAAAACTCACAGGAACGAGTGAGAAGGGTTTTGCAAAGGTCTCTT
>JAUWMM010000010.1 GCA_030613145.1 Desulfobacterales bacterium
GGGTTTTTGGGAATTGCTCCATTAAAATATGGGTGATCACAAGGTCAAGGACGGCATCACCCAAAAATTCGAGGCGCTCATTATCCTGCAGGTCATTGTCCCGCTGTTCGTTCACATAGGAACTATGCTGAAGCGCTTCACGGAGAAGACCGATGTTCTTGAACTGATAACCCAGTTTATTTTCCAAAGATGCAAGCTCTTGTTCACTCATGGTTTGCCTTTCGGTTTGTATTCGTTACTTCAGTTTTTCCAGGTTCTCCCTTGCAGATGTGATGTTTGGATCCAATGTCAGGGCCTTTTCATACATGGCAATCGCCATGTTGATGTCCCCCTTTTCTCGGTAATTCGACCCAAGGCTGGCATAATCTATAGCAGAGCCGGGAGCTATCTCAACTGCCCTGCTGAGGTTCTCAATGGCCTTGTCATAGTCTTTGAGCTGGAAGTAAGAAAAACCAAGGACGCTGTAAACCTCTTTGACATGACCGGCCGTTTCCTTTGCCTTTTCTAATTGAACAAGTGCTTCTTTATACTCGTCAAGGCTGTTGTGACATGTACCCATATAAATTAGAATCCTGGTTAAGTCCTCCTGTCTGGGGTTCAAACGGACAGCCTTTGAAAATCTCTCAAGAGCCATACGATAGTCACCCTTTTCAAAATAACAAAGTCCTGTGTAGAAGTAAAAATAGTCCTGGTCGTAGTATGTAGGCTCAGCCCGATTAAAGGCTTCAAGGGCCTGATCATAGTGGCCGGTTCTTGTGTGGCTGAGGCCAAGCCTAAAATATATGGAAGCATATTCTTCAATGTGAGAGAGCCTCAAAGATTTCGAGAAACTATTTATGGCCCGAACATGGTTTCCCGCCTCCTGGCTCAACGTTCCAAAATGATAAAGCAACGCCCCAACCTCATGTGCCGCTGCATTTGGCAGTGGAAAATCTGAAAAACAATCAACCACCCGCTCCCTGCACCCGAGGCAGTCTCTTTTCGACTTGCCGTGCTCGTAGTATCGAGACATGAGATTCTCCACACTGAGGTTGTCATTTATATTCGCCAAGCCCTGCTTCTTGAGAAATGCATCTATACAGGCATAGACCATTCCATCTTGTGCCGAGATAATAAGGGCAGAAGGACATGGGTCGGTCATGAATGCGGCGTCAGACTCTAATTTAGCTGATGAATCATGGACGATGTCCTGACGATACAAATTGCATATGATATCAGCCATCCCTCTGGAGTTGCCATATCCGTAGTAAACCTTTTCTGTCTTGGCCAGGATTTCTTCATCTTTAGTTAGAAAGACTGAGCCCGTATCTAGGTAAAGACTGGGCAATAAAAATGCGCTCTTGAGCACATCAAGGAGAGCGATGAGAGAAGTGCGCTCAACTTGGTTATCAGGCACAATAACAGGCAGCAACATGAGCCTTGGCACTTCCTGGTGCATATAGCCCTCCCGGTCAAACTCGTGAGTTGCCCGCTTCAAAGATTGATAATAATACTGGAAATAAAAGTCTATTTCCTTCATAGCTGCATGGGGAACAGGGTGTATAAAATGAACATAAAGCCGAGCAAAGAGGTTCCCCCTGAGAAACGAGCTGACGTCCTTCTGGATACGTTCCACCTGGGGCATGCCTTGAGGTAGACCCTCCGTTACAAGATAGAGATTAAAAGTCCAGTTAACATAGGAAAACAGGCTCGAGAGCATCCGACATAGCCTCTCAAGCTGTTCCTTGTCCTGTTTACCTAATATGACGTATATTTTTTGCAATGCCGGCATTGTCTGTTATTCGTTATTTGGGAATCGTTATTCGTTTAACCGGGAAGCGATTCAGGCATAACGATTCGCGATTTACGATTCACGAAGGAATCACGACACGACCCGCTTACCCCCATCAAGTGAGTTGGCCCTCCACAAGTCCTGCATCTTGTGAATTTCTTGGTGACTCATATGCTCTGTTTCATACTGACTCCCAATGGAAATATAAGCCGGGCGATTGTTGTTCAAGGGGCGTATGTTGTACTCCTTATAATCCCGGGCCATGGGGGCACCGAAATAGATTTGCATCTGCTGGGAGTTTGTATTGCCCATTATCTTCACCTTGTTTTTCTTGACAAATTCCAGGGTCTCGACTGAATCCTCAAATTTTTCATAAGGGAGACCGAACATGGTGAAAAGCTCCACTTCGATATCCTGGCTTTGTGCAAGTCTGATCGCCTCAGCCACCTTTTCAGCGGATATATGCTTGCCCAGCCTTGACAAAACCCGCTTTGAAGCCGACTCCAACCCAAAGGCAATGGTGGTTACCCCCGCCCGTTTCATTTTCTTCATCAAGGCTGCGCTCACTAGGTCTGCCCGTGTCTGCAACCATATTTCCACGTCAAGGTCCTCTGTCAATATCCTGTCAAGAAGCTCTATTGACCGGGACGGCTTAAAAGAAATATTCGGATCGGCAAACCACAGCCTCCTCACCCCTTTTTCCCTTATCCATTTGATCTCCTCCATGACCCGATCTATGGAGTGGAAGGATACTCTGTGCTTGAAGGCTGACGGCGTGTAACAGTATATGCAGTGGTGAGGGCATCCGCGAGATGTCAGCATGATGGCCTCCCTCATACTTGAATAATCAAAAACACCATCCAGGTAAGGTGAAGGATACCTATCAAGGTCGGTGAAGCCCTCAAGCTCACCCGTGTCATAGACGGCACCATGAGTATCTTTGTAAGTGACGCCCAAAAGATCTGAAAAGGGCGTCCCATTTTCGATGGCCCGTGCAATCCGCAAGAGCGTAACCTCGCCCGAAGATCGACAGATATAGTCAATATCGGGCAGTTCGGCAAAGGCAGTCGAAGGCATAAAGGTGGCCTGCGGACCACCAATAGCTATCTTGATATTGTTGTCCACAGATTTTATGAGGTTGGAAAGGCCGATTACATAGAGCATGGTTCTCTGATAGGCCGAGAGCCCAACCAAGGCTGGTTTAAAGCTGCTGATGAGTCGGTAAAGACCGGCTCGGGAGATGGACGTGTCTTCTCCAAGAGTCAATATCTTAACAGTGAACCCCTTTGATTTGAGAAAGGAAGCAATGTATCCCAGAGAGATCGGAGGAGAGGCCGGAGCAAAAGGATTTATTTCAATCAGGAGAACGTTCACTGATTTAATGTATCGGAAAGAGAGAGTGAGGGTCAAGTGGAAAATTGATGTTGCCCAAGGCCAAGAACGTGTTATAAACAAAGCTATTCTTTTGTAACGTCTTTACAAAACTTAGGTAATACAGAACCTGATGTTACAACACTTCTTTAACCCATCCTCTGTGGCTGTAGTCGGGGCCTCGCAAAACCCGGCCAAAATTGGCTATGACATCCTGAACAATATAGTCCGGTACGGGTATAGTGGTGACGTCTACCCAATAAACCCCACTGCTAAAGAGATCCTCGGATATCAGGCATATCCGGACCTCGCTTCAGTCCCTTCAAAGATAGATGTTGCGGTCGTTGCCGTGCCTGCTGGAAAGGTTATGGATGTTTTGGAGCAGTGCGGCAAGAAGAAGGTCGATTCGGTTGTTATCATTACGGCGGGCTTCAAAGAGACCGGGCCACAAGGAGCGCGCCTGGAACAGGAACTGGTCACGCGGTCCAGGGAACTTGGCATACGGGTCGTCGGTCCCAATTGCTTAGGAATTATTGATACGGCAAGCACCCTGAATGCTTCTTTTGCGGCCGGTATGCCCCTTGCTGGCCACATCGGTTTTTTTTCTCAATCCGGGGCCATGTGTGTAGCAATCCTGGACTGGGCCCTGGGAGAAAATGTTGGCTTTTCAAGGTTTGTAAGCTTGGGCAACAAGATGGACATCTCGGAAACCGAGATCATGCTTTCCATGGGACAGGATGAAAATACACGGGTGATTCTAGGGTATTTGGAAAGCATCGAGGATGGGCCGCGCTTTATGAAGGCGGCTCGCCAGGTCTCCAAAACTAAACCAATTATTATCATTAAGTCAGGCACAACCAGCGCAGGAGCCAAGGCAGCTTCTTCTCACACCGGCGCTCTGGCAGGCTCTGACCATGCCTACCGCGCTGCTTTTAAGCAGTCCGGCATCATACGTGCCGAATCGATGCGGGCTCTATTTGGGTACGCCATGGCCTTTGCCAGTCAACCCCTGCCCAGAGGCCCGAGCCTTGCCATCATTACCAATTCAGGGGGACCGGGCATCCTAGCAGCTGACGCCTGCGACCGGAGCTCGCTTCATCTCGTTCCCACCAAGAAAGAGACCGCAGACCGCCTCCGGGAGTTTCTACCTCCTTCAGCTTCAGTATACAATCCCATAGACATTATTGGTGACGCCTCACATGAAAGGTATCAAAAAACTCTGGAGGTCGTCCTGAATGACGACTTGATACACACTATACTGATACTTTTGACGCCAACGGCAGCAGTAGATGCAGAGGCTGTTGCCCGTGGGATTGTAAGCTTGGCCAAAGATGCCGACAAACCCATTATCACAGTGTTCATGGGAGAAAGGGGAGTGAGGGGTGCTCGTAAAATTCTCCAGGACCACGCCATACCCTCCTATGACTATCCCGAAGATTCGATAACAGCCCTAGATGCGATGCTTTCCTATCGCCGTTGGCGGGAGAAGCCCGAAAGACAATACCGGCACTTTGAGGCAGACACCCGCAGGGTACGTGAGATCTTTGCTTCAGTTGTAAAGCAGCACCGGCATGACTTGATCGAAAGTGAAGCGCGCGAGATCCTCAAGGCTTATCGATTCAGACTACCCGAGAGTCGCATTGCCAAAACCACCAAGGGAGCCGTAAGAACGGCTTCAGAGATCGGGTATCCTGTGGTCATGAAGATTGCCTCGCCCGATGTTCTACACAAGAGCGATATGGGGGGCGTTCGAGTGGGAATTGAAAACGAGGCCATGGTGGAAGAGGCCTTTTTTGATATCACCTCAAACATTCAACTGCGGCAACCAGAGGCACGCATCCTTGGTGTGATGGTTCAAGAAATGGTACCCCAGGGCAAAGAAGTCATCCTGGGGATTACCCGTGACATGCAGTTTGGCCCTATGATTATGTTCGGCCTTGGGGGAATCTATGTTGAGGTCTTAAAAGACGTGGCCTTTCGTATAGCCCCATTGAGCGTAGAAAGCGCCGATGCAATGATTCGCGACATCCGCTCTTTCCCTTTGCTGCGCGGGGTGCGTGGTGAACCCCCTGCTGATATCGATGCAATCCGGGATGCTCTGCTGCGGCTATCTCAAATGGCCATTGATTTTCCTGAAATCATCGAAGCAGACATTAATCCACTCCTGGTGCGGCCCGAAGGTCTGGGGGCAGTGGCCGTGGACTCCAGGATTACCATACAGGAGTGAGCTGAAATGTAGGAGCTGAAAGCTCAAAGCTGAAAGGAAGAAAAGCTAAGAGTCTAAGATCTATTTCTTGCTTTGAGCTTTCAGCCTTGAGCTTTCAGCTTGCCCGGCTTGTCCGGGTTAGGCACTTTCACTGAGGGGGCAAAAGAAAATGGTTTCTCTATATGTAGGATCCACGCCGGCATATTCAGGCAAGAACCTAGCTATCATGGGGCTCGGTCAACGATTCCTTAAAGACGGGCTCAAGGTGGGATATTTTAAGCCCTTTGGCCGGTTTCCTATTAAGGTGGAAGGCGTGCTGACCGACAAGGACGCTTGGTTCATCTACAGGGTACTCATGTTGAAAGATCCAATAGAAGCCATCTGCCCGGTAGTCATAACGCACGACATGATGGTCGAATGCTGTCGGGGAAAAGCCGCGGCACTTGATGAGAAGGTTTTAGATGCCTTTGAACAAGTGTCGAAAGGAAAAGATGTGATGCTCATTGGGGGGACAGGCAAACTTGAGTCAGGCAAATTCCTTAATATATCAGCATATGACCTGATCGAAAAACTCCGTGCCCGTGTCCTTCTGATGGATCACTACGAGAAACAACTTTATCTGGATGGGGTTTTGGATACCTATGAGCGTTTAGGAGAACGCCTACTGGGAGTGATCGTGAACAGAGTACACGCAGGTTATGCTGAAAAACTCCAGGACTTGATTGTCCCGTTCCTGGAACAAAAAGGCATCTCCGTCTTTGGCATCCTTCCCTTCGATGCGGTGCTAGGCTCAGTGATGATTGCAGATATAGTGGAGGTCCTTGCCGGAGATGTGCTCTGCTGCCGAAATAAACTTGATGGGTTGATCGAGCACTTTTTGATCGGCGGAATGCAGGTGGACCGTGCCCTCGAGTATATCAGAAAGGCAAGAAACAATGCCGTGATCGTGGGGGGCGACCGGGCCGATATCCACCTTGCCGCTATTGAAGCCGCAACCCAATGCCTCATCCTGCCCGGCAACCTCTATCCGAATGAAATCGTAGTCTCCAGAGCTGAAATGAGAGGTATACCGATTGTTGTTGTCCGGGGCGATACTTATTCGGTAGCAAAGAAGGTGGAAGATCTCTCGTGCAAGCTTCGCATCAGGGAAAAAGAAAAGGTTTATTGCGGCATTCGCCTGATAGAGGAACGGGTGAATTTTGAAAGATTGTATGAAGCCCTTGGCATCAGTGTATAGCTGAAAGCTCAAAGCTGAAAGCTGAAAGAGCAGGAATGTTCTTTTGTTTTTTTCTTTTACCTTTGAGCTTTCAGCCTTGAGCTTTGAGCTTCGACAGGATTTTTCGCAAAGCTCTCACAGGACTCTCGATGGAATCTCTTATTTACATCCTCACTTTTTTCCTTGGCTGCACCCTGGGTGGTGTCATGGCCTGGCTGGTCGCAAAATCGAAGATCAGTGCACGGTTGTCAAGTGCCCTTTCCCAAAGCCAGACTGAGATTGCGAGGTTGCAAGAAGTCATCCAAGGTAAAGAAAAAGAGCTTCAAGACAGAAATAGCAGGACCGCCGATTTGCAAGGAAAATTGAGTCGGGCCGATGCGAGCATACTGAAGATCTCTGAGGAGCGCTCTGCCGCAAAGGCGAAACTGGAACAGATGAACCAGGTGCAACAGGCCCTTGAAGAAAAGACAAGCGAAGTGAAACACCTGACTGGAATCATCACGGAACTTAAAGAAAAACAGGCAGAACTGGAAACCATCATAGAAAAAGAAAGGGTGGCAACCGAAGAAAAGCTGCAATTGCTTGAAAAGGCCAAAGAAGAACTCACCGATACCTTCGAGGCCATCTCAGCCACGGCATTAAGAAATAGTCACGAATCCTTTCTTGAGTTGGCCAAGGCGACACTTGGCAAATACCAGGAAGGAGCCCGCATGGATTTGGAGCTGCGCCAGAAAGAGGTGAAACAGATCGTTGAACCTGTCAAGGAATCTTTGGAAAAATATAACAGGCAGGTTCAGGAAATGGAAAGGATAAGAGAAAAGGCTTACGGTGGCTTGTCGCAACAAGTCGAGTCGCTCGTGACCACACAACAACTCCTCCAGAAGGAGACCGCCAATCTGGTCAAGGCGCTCAGAACCCCTCAGGTGCGGGGAAGGTGGGGGGAAATTACCCTTAGAAGGGTTGCTAAACTGTCCGGCATGTTAAGATATTGTGATTTTTTTGAACAAGAAACGAAAGATACCGAGCGAGGTCGTTTGCGGCCTGACATGATTGTAAGGCTTCCCAATGAGAAACAGATCGTAGTCGATTCCAAGGTGCCGCTCCTTGCCTATCTGGAAGCCCTGGAAGCTCAGACAGACAAAAAAAGGACAGACCAGTTAATCCTTCATTCCAAACAAGTCCAGGCCCACATGAATAAGCTCTCGAAAAAGGCTTACTGGGAACAATTCCAGCCGACCCCTGAATTTGTTGTGCTATTTATACCAGGGGAAAATTTCTTTAGCTCCGCCCTTGAATACAATCCCGGACTGATAGAGGAAGGTGTCAGCAAAGGTGTCATATTGGCCACGCCGACAACCCTCATATCCCTTCTCAAAGCAGTAGCTTTTGGTTGGCGACAAGAAACAATGGCCAAGAACGCAGAAGCCATAAGCCTCCTTGGCAAAGAACTGTATGAGAGAATCAACACCATGGCAGAACATCTCGCCAAACTTGGCCAAGATATTCAAAAATGTGTATCCACGTATAACCAAGCTATCGGCTCTTTTGAACGAAGAGTATTGGCCTCTGCAAGAAAATTCAATGAACTGGGCATTACAAAAAGAGGCGGGACAGAGATCCCGTATCTCAGTCCTTTAGAAAAGACAACCCGCGAGATCAGCCTCCCTGAACCGAACGAGCATGAATCCCAATAGGCGCTTAGTGGTGCAACATCGACAAAAGGTTGTCGAGGCAAGGCACACCTACAGTTTCGAACATTTGGACATTTGATATTCGGATTTCGTATTTTTCGGCTTGTCCGGGTTAGGACCTGGCCCACCCTTGCTCATCGTTGACAGGGTGTTTGTTGTGTTGTATTTGACGAACGGATAATAGAAAGTGTTGTAGGAGCGATTTCATTGAAGATTATTATTGTCGGTGCAGGCGAGGTTGGTTTCCACATTGCCAGCCGCCTCTCCCTGGAAAACAAGGATGTAATCGTTATTGAGAAGAATGCGGACGCTTTGCGCCGTGTTCTTGAAAATTTGGATGTCCAGACCATCGAGGGCTGCGGAAGTAACCCCGCTATCCTTGAACAAGCGGGCATAAAAGAGGCCGATATCTTGCTGGCTGTCACCGACAGCGACGAGGCCAACCTGGTGGCCTCGCTTTTTGCCGGCATCCTTTCCCCCACAACCGTCAAGCTGGCCCGCATAAGAGGTGAAGAATATCTTATGTATCAGGATGCTTTGACACAGGATCCCTATCGCATTGACGTAATGATTAATCCTGAGGTCGAGGCGGTCAAGACGGTTGTGAGGCTGCTGCAAGTCCCTGGTGCGGTGGATGTGGGTGAATTTGCCGACGGCCGCATCAAGGTCATCGGGGTGCGCCTGGATGCGGCTTGCTCTGTCACCGGGACCAAGTTGGTTGATCTAAAAGAGAAGACGGGCAACAAAAAAATCCTTGTGGCAGCCATTAGTAGAAATGAAAAACTCATTATCCCCTCCGGGGACGACAAAATCCTGGAAGGGGACCTGATCTACTTTGTTTCAGAAATAAATGAACTTAAAGGTGCTTTAAAAATCTTTGGAAAGCGGGCTGAACCCTTGGACCGTGTCCTCCTTGTGGGAGGCGGCAATATAGGCCTCAGGTTAGCCAAGGCCCTTGAAGGGATGTCCATACATACCAAGTTGATTGAAAAAGACCCGGATCGCTGCCGGGAGTTGGCAGAACACCTCGATAAAGTCATTGTCCTACAAGGAGATGGCTCCGACCAGAGACTCCTCCAGGAAGAAAACATACAGGATATGGATGTGGTGGCAACGCTGACTGGAAACGAGGAAACCAACATCCTCACGTCCCTTCTTGCCAAAAGGTTAGGCGCGCAAAAGACCGTAACCCGTATTAGTAAGTTTAGTTACTTTCCTTTGGTTTCTGCCATCGGACTTGAACACATCGTTAGCCCGAGACTTGCTGCAATCAATAGCATCCTGCAATACGTTCGACGGGGTAAAGTTTTGTCTGCCATGGCGCTCAAGGGGGAAGAGGCGGAAGCCCTTGAGGCTCTTGCACTGGAAACCTCTGATATTGTGGGAAAACCTCTCCAGCAAATCCCATTTCCCAAGGGTGCTCTGGTTGTGTCTATTATTCGCGGAGACGAGGTAATAATCCCGACAGGCGACAGCGTCATCGTGCCACAGGATCGGATCATCATTTTTGCTACCCGCCAAGCCATCCCCCATGTTGAGAAGGCCCTCATGGTCAAGCTGGAGTACTTCTAAATGCGTCTGCGTTACACCCTCCACCTGGTAGGAATTCTGACCTTCTTCCTCGGCCTGACTATGGTTTTTCCGCTCCTTTTTGGCCTTTACTACCATGACGAAAGTGTTATGCCCCTGTTGAAATCGATGGCGGTCACTCTTGGGAGTGGCCTCGTGCTCTATCTTGTCTTCAGAAGTGCCAAAGGCGAGATCATGAGCCACCGGGAGGGAATGGGCGTGGTGGCTATCGGGTGGACAGCTGCTGGTCTTTTTGGGGCTCTCCCGTATTATTGGGGAGGAGTGTTTACGACCTTTGCTGATGCCTTTTTTGAATCTATGTCTGGTTTTACCACCACAGGGGCTTCGGTGCTAATGAACATAGAGATAGTCCCGCGGGGGTTTATCTTTTGGAGGAGCCTTACCCATTGGATAGGCGGGATGGGGATTATTGTGCTTTCTCTGGCCATTCTACCGTTGTTAGGCGTCGGAGGCATGCAGCTTTACAAGGCAGAAGTCCCGGGGCCTGTGCCTGATAAACTAAAGCCACGGATAAGGGACACGGCCATGGTCCTTTGGAAGGTCTATCTGCTCTTTTCCGCAGCAGAGACCCTATTGCTTATGTTGGGCGGCATGGACCTGTTTGAAGCTCTCTGTCATACCTTTGGGACCATGGCCACTGGAGGATTTTCCACGCGAAATGCCTCAATTGGGTCGTATGATAGTCCATACATCGATACAGTGGTCATTCTCTTTATGCTCTTTGCTGGAATCAATTTTTCCCTTCATTACCAATGCCTGAAGGGGGATCTACGGGCATTCTGGCGCAACCCGGAATTTCGTTTTTTCATAGGCGCAGTTGTCATTTTTGTTCTAGCGGTCTGCTTCAACGTCTATCATACGGTTTATCATACTTGTTCCGAGGCCATACGTTTTGGGGCCTTCCAGGTAATGTCTATCATTACGACCACTGGGTATGTCACGGCCGATTTTGAAAAGTGGCCCTCTCTTTCACAAAACATATTGCTTTTTTGCATGTTTCTGGGAGCCTCCGCCGGTTCCACTGGAGGCGGGATGAAGTGTCTACGCATAATGCTCCTTTTGAAGCATTCGTATAAACAACTCTTTTGCCTGATCCATCCCCGTGCAGTAACACAGGTCAAGCTGGGAGGCCGCCCCATATCGGACGAAGTCCTCCACAGCATATGGGGTTATTTTATGCTTTACTTAGGGCTGTTTATCTTGTGCTCTTTTCTCCTTGCCGCTATGGGGGTCGATGTAGTCACATCTTTTGCCGCCGTTGCAGCCACCATCGGCAATATCGGGCCCGGGCTGGGAATGGTAGGCCCCACAGATAACTATGCCCATATCCCGGCATTGGGCAAGTGGTTACTCATCCTGTGTATGCTCTTGGGGCGACTGGAAATCTACACGGTTCTCGTCTTGTTTGTACCTGAATTTTGGCGTAAGTAGCCGCCGCTTTTCCGGCCTGCAAGCAATGTCCCCGAATCAATTCTTTACAATCTGTAAAAAAGACTAACACCCCTCCCTCTGAGGTTACGTGCAGAAGCGCCCCTATGCTCATATGATCATCATTGTTTTTAACTACTTGCTTCTGTTTCCGCCCACCTCTTGTCCTGGCACGGGGGTTGCAATTCCCAATGAAAAAATGCTCTAACGGGCAAGTCCTGTAAGGAGCAAGAATGAAATAACTTTCCCAAGACGATCCGTATTCCTTTGCAATGCTTGAAACTTGCTCCCCCTTGATGGCCTCCGGCTGGGAGAGGAGAGGGCCAAGAATTTTGTCCTTGACAAAAAGGGGGGATTGTACTAATAAAGACAATCTATTTTTTTCCATAAGCCCATGTTTAGGAGTTGTTTTTTATAGTTTTTTTTGTACAAGAAGTTCCAAGGACCCCACTGCCAAGGGAAACCAATTTTACCTCTGCTATTAAGGTCTCATGTTTTCTAATACCTTGGAGTTACATGGATCTTTTAAAAAAAACCAGAAAGGAGATAAGGAAAAATGGCATTAGTACCACCACATGGAGGCAAGGGTTTAGTTTGCTGTTTACTAACCGGTTCGGAGTTAGAGGCGGAAAAGAAAAAGGCTGAAGGTTTGAAGACGATATCCATCAGCGGTCGTGAAAACGGCGACCTTATCATGATGGGTATCGGCGGATTCAGCCCGTTAAACGGCTTTATGCCCAAGGCTGACTGGAAGAGTGTTTGCGAGAAGTATCTGCTGACCGACGGCACATTCTGGCCAGTACCTGTAACACTGTCCGCTTCTAAAGAAGATGCCGACAGCATCAACGAGGGTGATGAAATTGCCCTTCAGAATGCTTCCGGCGAGATCATGGCCACTATGAAGGTCACCGAAAAATATGAGATGACCGAGGCCGACAAAAAATGGGAATGCGAAAAGGTTTACAAGGGAAAAGGCGAGGAATCCGAAGGCGATAACTTCTGGAAAATTGCCCCTGAAGATCATCCCGGCGTTATCATGGTCTTGAATCAGAAAGATTACAACTTGGCCGGTCCTGTTAAGGTGCTGAGTGAGGGCGATTTCCCCAAAAAGTTTGCCGGCACCTATATGACCCCGACACAATCGCGCGCCCTTTTTGAAGAAAAAGGATGGAGCAAGGTCGCCGCGCTCCAGCTCAGAAACCCAATGCACCGGTCCCATGAGTATCTGGCTAAGATTGCCGTTGAGGTATGTGACGGTGTGTTCATTCACTCTCTGGTCGGGGCACTGAAGCCGGGCGATATCCCTGCTGAGACACGCATTAAATGCATCAATACCCTTATAGACGGTTACTTCAGCAAGGAAAATATCGTCCAAGGTGGGTACCCCCTTGACATGCGCTATGCCGGCCCGAGAGAGGGCCTGCTCCACTCCACATTCCGCCAGAACTACGGTGTTAATAGAATGATTATCGGCCGCGACCACGCCGGTGTCGGTGACTTCTACGGTCTGTTTGACGCACAAACAATCTTTGACGAGATTCCAAAGCCGGAAGATCCTGGCAAGAGGCTCCTTTGCGAACCGTTAAAGATCGATTGGACATTCTATTGCTTCAAGTGCGACGGCATGGCATCGCTCAGGACTTGCCCGCACGACAAGGAAGATCGTGTCGTCCTTTCCGGGACAAAGCTGCGCAAGATGCTCTCTGATGGTAGCGAGATTCCCGATCACTTTGGCCGCAATGAGGTCTTGACAATCCTCCGCGAGTACTATGCGGGCCTGACCGAGAAAGTTGAAATCAAGATGCAGAGTCATGCTGAGGCCACTACAATGAAGTAATGGATTAATTCCAGAATAAATTCTCCTTAACAAAAAAGGAGGCAGTGGAAGCTGCCTCCTTTTTTTATGCCTTTCAATTCTTTTATAGTGAAAGCTTTAGAATATAGGATGTTCGGGGAGCAATGGCTGACTTTATCTTGGAAAAGAAAAGGGAAAGACGTGTCTCAGTCTCTCCCTTTTTGATTGCGGTTTATCTGATATCCGAACTACTTATTCACACGGCTCCCTCTCGGAATACCGGGAGTAGGCCATGGCCAGCGTTCGGTATACCAAATGGGCAAGCTTGGAAAACGGCAAATAGGCAAATAGACAGAATACCAAGACCAGGTGGGCAAAATACATGGAATAGGCAATAACTGGTAAATGGGCCAACCTCGTATACTGAGACAGCAACCCGGTGGCGGCCAGGCCTAGGATCAGCACAATCAGAGACCAGTCAAAATAGCTCCCTTTGCTCACATTAGCATCCGTATCTTTCAGCCGGTTTGAAATCATCAGTATGGCCCCCACAAGAAGGGCAATACCACTGACATTTGCCAGGATCTTTACAGGATTAACCATGGAGTACGGGCCAGGTATCTGGAGTATATACAAAGCCACAAAGAAGATGTTCGTGACGACAAAGAGCCCGAGGAATGAAAAGAGTACCAGGATATGAGAAAGATACCGGCCTTTGTTCTCGCTGCACTGGGAAAACTTGTTGTGACTCAGAATGGTAGGGAGCGTACAACATATGCTCTTCAGAAAGTCGGGAACATTGAGGTCCTTACGTTTGCCTTTTCCGTCTGCAACGGCATTCTTGTGGATGTCGGTCATGAACCTGTAAATCCCGATCCCGAATACCAGTGGTATCCAGGCGGTCGCCAGGGGGATAAAAATAATGTCCACAAGAAGGGTTGGAAAGAACTTGGCAAATTCGATCTCACCCTCTGGTATATGCAGATGGCCGGTTATTCCAAGGACAGCAAGGAAAATAGCTACCGGTATGGCCAGCAGCAGCCACCAGAATCTGCCATCGGGCACAATCTTGCCCAGCCATTGTGGCCAGGCATATTCCTGAATACTGTAGCTTCTTACAGCATTCAGCACATCCCCAGGCCTTGCCCCCCTTGGACAGTAAGTCGAGCAATCATTACAATGGTGGCACAGCCAAACGTCCATGTTGCCCACCAGCTTGTCCTTCAACCCCCACTGTGCTGCGATCATTTCCTTTCTTGGAAAGGGTTTTTCGT
>JAUWMM010000037.1 GCA_030613145.1 Desulfobacterales bacterium
ATCGGATCGGCCAAATCTGACCCAAATCTGAGCGCCAATGCTGCCAACTTATTTGTGCGCCAGCCCTAAGGCTCAGCCTAGAAATTTGATTTGACAAAGGAATTTCCTTACAATATCTTTATGCTTTACATAAAGTTTCTCGATATCCTCAAATCTATGTCAATTTGAGCTCTTTAACTCATTACTCTTGCAGGGAACATGATTAGGGAGGAAACATGATTAGGGCGGCAGTTATTGGCGGAACAGGCTATGCGGGTGCGGAGCTGGTAAGAATTTTGTCAGGCCATCCCCGTGCAGAGCTGACGATGATTACCTCTCGCCAGTATGCCGGACAACCCTTTTCCGATATCTATCCTGCCATGGCCGGGATTGTGAATCTTACCTGCCATGCCTTTTCAGAAGAGGCTGTATCAGAGGCGGCCGACGTCATATTTACAGCTCTTCCGCACAAGGCCTCCATGGGGGTTGTGCCCGGACTCATTGATCGAGGGAAAAAGGTCATTGACCTGAGCGCGGATTTCAGGTTTAAGGATCCTGACCTGTATGAGGCCTGGTATGAGCCCCATCAGGCCAAGGATTTGCTTAAGACAGCAGCCTACGGGCTTCCTGAGATCTATTCTGAAGATATCCAAAAAGCCTTTCTGGTTGGGAACCCGGGTTGTTATCCAACAAGCGTCATTCTTCCCTTGCTGCCGTTAATCAAGGCCCCGTTCGTTGACCCTGACAGCATAATTGCGGACTCAAAGTCGGGCACAAGCGGCGCAGGTCGTTCAGTGGGCCTTGCGACGCACTTTTGTGAAGTCAATGAGGGTTTTAAGGCATACAAGGTGGCCGAGCACCGCCATAACCCGGAGATGGATGAGGTCTTGAGCCTCTTTGCAGGGCGTACTATCCACATGACTTTCACGCCGCACCTAGTGCCCATGACAAGGGGTATGCTGACAACGATTTACGTTGGGTTGAAGGAGGATGTCTCTTCCCGGGATGTGGCTTCCTACCTTGATTCCTTTTATGAGGACAAGCCTTTTGTCCGGATCTGCCCGAGGGGCAGATTTCCGAACACCTTGTACGTGAGAGGCACCAATTACTGTGATATAGGATTTCAGGTGGCTGAGCGTACCAAACTCCTTGTTCTGATTTCAGCGATCGACAACCTGGTCAAGGGGGCCTCTGGTCAGGCTGTCCAGAACATGAATATCATGTTCGGATTTGCCGAAACAGCAGGCCTGGATCAGATCCCGTATCCCTTGTAATAAGAGATTGAAGAATTTGGGGATTGAGGGATTCGAATGAGACAGGATTCCTTCAATTCCTGAATTCCTGAATCCGCAATTCCTGAATCACAAGGCACTTGATTCTATTGCAGAATTTCAAACTAGTTATCGAATACGATGGCACGGCCTATCATGGCTGGCAACGCCAGAATAATATATGTACGATCCAGGAGACTATAGAGGATGCGCTGAAGACGATGACGGGACAGTCCGTCACGCTGATTGGTTCCGGGCGAACCGATGCCGGGGTACATGCCACAGGCCAGGTGGCGAACTTTTGCCTGGAGACAAGACTGACGTCTGATGTTTTTGCAAGAGGTCTTAACAGCCTCCTTCCTCCAGATATTGTAATCAAAGATTGTACGGCAGTTGGCGAGGGATTCCATGCTCGATATGATGCACGGAGTAAGGTCTACGACTACCGTATCTTGAATCGGCCGATTCCGGCTGCACTCTTTAGGCAGTATTCGTGGCACATCAAGCTCTCCCTTGATCTCGACGCAATGAGGACAGCTATGCTTTGGCTGAAGGGCCAGCACGACTTTTCAGCATTTGAGGCGACCGGTAGCTCCCGGTCTCATGCCGTTCGGACCGTCATAGGTGTTAACCTGTTCGGAAGGGATGAAGATGGCCACGTGGTTTTTAGTATAGAGGCAGACGGGTTCCTGCGGCACATGGTACGAAACATTGTGGGAACGCTTGTTGATGTGGGGCTTGGGAAGATTTCGCCGAAAGGCTTTGAGGATGTTATGATATCAAAGGATCGCAGACTGGCCGGGATAACAGCCCCTGCCCACGGGCTGTTCTTAAGGGAAGTGAAGTACACTTCAGGTCGCTGACTTGTCTATGATGATTTTCTTTATAACAATATCGTCATAGGAAGACATGATATCCCTTCGACTGATAATTCCCATGAGCTGTTGTGGATTCTGTTTGCTCACCACGGGGAGAACCGAGAAATCTCCCTGGGTAATTTTGGTTAGGGCCAAGAACAGGCTATCATCTTCAGTCACAGTCACCACATCACGTGTGGCTATGTCTTGCGCGGTTATTGCTTTCTCGTCATTTTCACCGTATGTTTTCTGGCAGTCGGACATAGAAACCATACCGATCATCCGGCCCAGACCATCAACCACTGGAAAGCTGTTATACTTGCTGTGATATACAAATTCCCTGAGCGTTCCGAGCGGCATGTCTGGCAGGATCGTCTCTATTTCTCGCCTCATGGCTCTACCTACCGGTATGTTCTTAAGTTGGCTGACTTCGCGATCTGTTTCTATTTCTACTCTATGGTGACTCAATTTGATTTCTTGTACCTTCTGATTGTAATACTGAATGACCTCCCTGCGGTCTAGCATCCCCAGCAAAATCGTATGGTCTTCTTCCTTGACAACAGGAAGCCTGTGAAGGTTGCGAATGGTAAATTTCTTGAGTACTTCATTCAGGTCTTCAGAGGGCGACGTGACGATGATGTCCGGGTTCGCGATATCTTTCATGACCACAAGATCGCTGATTTCCTGATCGAATATGATGCCTCGAATGTCATTGATGGAAAAAATGCCCGTCAACCTGTTTTCCTTGTTCACTACCGGGAAGTAATGCTGATCGGTTGAGGAAAACATTTTTCTGAAAGCCGAAAACGGCATATCTTCAGGGATCAATTTGACTGTTCTCACTTGGGGCATAAGTTCTTTCACCCGAATGGTGCCAAGCACGTCGACAAAGAAGTCTCCGCGGTGTGCATTAGAGTCTATTTTGGTTCGTACCTGTTTTACATAAATCGTCCATTTCCGTGAAAGCAAGAAAGCAAGGGAGCAGACCAGCAGGCTGGGCAGTAGCAGATGATATGAATTCGTCATCTCGCTGACAAAGATAATGGTTGAGATAGGGGCATTGGATACAGCCGCAAAGAATCCCGCCATGCCAACTACCACAAAGGCGCCAGGCTGGGAGACAATCCCCGGCACAATGGCATGGAAGGTCCTGCCTACTGCCCCTCCCAAGGCTCCGCCGATGACAACAGAAGGGCCAAATACGCCACCGCTGCCCCCAGAACCGATAGAAAAAGAGGTGGTTAATATCTTACCCAAGGCCAGGCCGAGAAGAAGAAGCGTAGGGAGCTGATTGTCCAGGGCCATTTGAGCAAAGCCGTAGCCAAAGGAAAGGGTTTCCGGGAGAAAAAAACCGATGGCTCCTGTACACAGGCCTCCTATGGCCGGCTTGATATGATTTGGGATCTTTACAGCCCTGGCGATGCGTTGTACGCCATAAAAGGACTTGATATACAGTATTCCCCCTCCAACCAGAACGAATGCAAGCACAATGTATGGTCCCAGTTCTAAGGGGTTTTGAAAGACAAAATCCTGTGATTCAAATAGCGAACCCCATCCAAAGACAAGGCAGAAGAGGCAGTACGCAACGACCGAAGAGATGCCGGCAGGGATGATTACCTCTGATTCAAATTCCGGTTCACGGTAGAGCACCTCGGCCGCAAAGAGAGCCCCGGCAAGGGGCGCCCGGAAGATGCTTCCCACGCCTGCTCCTATGCCTGCTGCCAACATGATGCGACGCTGCCGATCAGAGAGTTTCAACTTTGTTGCAAGGAAGGACCCAAATCCGGCCCCGATTTGAGCGATGGGCCCCTCGCGGCCTCCTGAGCCGCCTGTGGTTATGGTGATTGCGGAGGCGATGGTCTTGATAAAAGGTATTCTTCCTCGGATAAACCCGCCCTTATTGTGGTAGGCATCGATGGCCGCATCTGTGCCGTGGCCCTCTGCTTCGGGTGCAAAGGTATAGACAAGCCATCCGCTCATAATGCCTCCCATAGCTGGGAGAAAGAAGAGTACCCAGCGACTGAAGGGTCTGTCCGTTGGCTGGAACAGATGGGGCTCTCCAGCAGGGGCAGGCGGGCGGTAGCCTGCCATTTGATCCATGAAGATATGCGAGCCCATCTGGCATAGATACTGAAAGGCCATAGCGCCCAGACCGGCAATGAGCCCTATCAGGGTATAGTAGAATATCCATTTTCCTGCCGTAGTAATGTGGGCACCTTTTATCTTCAGGATGAAAGCGTTGGACCACTTTTTCTTTTTCAAAGGAATTGCCTTTTGATTCAATCTTTGGTAGTGGACGTTTTGTTATTTTTGTATCGTTGCCCGATTCACGAAAAACGTGGAGCAATATTTAATTTTATAACGATGCACAGACCTTAGGTCAAGAGAAAAGGCTCCGGCATTGAGTCCGGGGCAGTTTAAGGAGGTACTAATGTTTTTGTCCGAACGACTCAAGGCGGTCAAGCCTTCTCCTACTTTGGCCATAAACGCAAAGGCCGTGTCCATGAGACAGGCAGGTGTGGATGTGATCAGCTTCGGTGTTGGAGAGCCTGATTTTGACACCCCCAAACACATTAGGGATGAGGCCGTGCGGGCCATGGAGGAGGGATTTACACGATATACGGCCGTGGGTGGTATCCCCGAGCTTAAAGATGCTATCATAGAAAAATTTCGGTGCGACAACAACCTCAGTTACGAGCGTGACGAGGTAATGATTTCCTGCGGAGGAAAACATGTTCTATACAACTTGGCTCATGCCTTGTTAAATCCAGGCGATGAGGTGATAATCCCGGCCCCATACTGGGTATCCTATCCACCGATTGTGGTTCTTGCTGGTGCTGATCCTGTGATTGTTGGAACAAGGGAAGAAGACGATTTTAAGTTGTCGCCGGAGTCTCTGGAGATGGCCATTACGCCTCGAACAAAACTGTTGATTCTCAACAGCCCTTCCAACCCGACCGGTTCGGTCTACACTGAATCAGAGTTACAGGCCTTGGCCGAGGTAGTCTTAAGACATGATATTGGGGTCGTTTCAGATGAAATCTATGAAAAACTGATCTTTGACGATAGGCCCTTTTGCAGCATTGCCCAAGTGAGTGAGGAGTTAAAATCCAGGACCTTTGTTGTAAATGGGCTATCCAAGACCTATGCCATGACGGGCTGGCGCATCGGATATGTAGCCGGAGCCCGGGAAATCATAGCAGGGATGACCAAGATCCAGAGCCAGAGCACCTCAAATCCCAATTCCATCGCTCAGAAGGCTGCGGTTGCTGCCCTGAACGGACCGCAAGATTTCATCCAGACCATGCTCCAGGCCTTTGACGAGCGGCGGCAATACTTGTTGCAGCGCTTGAGAGGTTTTACGGGCATCGATTGTAATATGCCTGGAGGGGCCTTCTATGCATTTCCCAATTTCGGCTACTATTTCAATTCCAAGGCTGGAGGAACAACCATGAAGGGCTCTGCCGACATTTGTGAGTACTTTTTAACCGAAGCCCGGGTGGCTTTGGTGCCGGGAATAGCCTTTGGTGATGACAATTTTGTAAGATTTTCCTATGCGACAGGTCTTGAAACTATAAAGGAGGGGCTTGATAGGATAGAAGGTGCTCTGGGCAAGCTGGTTTAGTCAGTGGTCAGTGGCCGGTGAACAGTTTCCGCTGATCACTAACCACTGACCACTGATGTCTAAACTCAGCGGCCTTTTCTCTTGGATGCTTTGAGCGGATTAATCTTGGTACTCTTGATCTGGTTTTCCTTTGTAGTATGCGTTGCAAAATTGCAATTGCCGTTTTTCCACTTGACCAAAGGATCCGGACAGGCGGTGCAATACCACCCGGAAGAAAACTCTGAAGCGCGGCTACATCCATGGCAATCCTCCACTGTCGGGTGACAACCCCCTCCATTAAAAGAACAACCTTTCTTCGTCATAAAGATGCACTCCAACCCTTTCTTTACACTTGTACAAACCATCGGAATCACCCCCTTTCCATCTGATGTCATTAATGATTGACTTTTTACGAAGCCGTCAATAATTGCCAATCGGCAAAAAAACCTTGGCGTTTTTATCAACCAGTTTTGGGCTTGTCAACAAGATTTTTGGGTACCCTTGGCAACGTTGTATCGCCAGAGCCGCCTTGCTCATAGAAAAACCTAAAATGACTATTGAGTTAACTCCGCTAAGTCGGGCCTCTGGATGATACGCAGGCCATAAGTAACCGGTCGAATAAGGGTAACGTCTTCATAAGGTTTTGGCATTTTCCGAACCTCCATATAACTACTTGTTATTAAAAACTATAATATGGATGCTTCGGATTAAAATCAATAGTCATTAAACCTAATTTATTAATTGGTAAGAGTTTAGCTTTTTATGAATGTTTCAAGTGTTACATGAATTGAATTTGCTGAGTGGCCAGGTTTTGCGGTGGCCAGGTTTTTGCATAAGGTTTCTGGATGGACACTGGCCAAGAGTGAAGTTCCGATTGTGTTTGAGGAGCATTCATGATATTTTGAATTTATTGTATAACTCAGTGGAATCATTCAGCGAGGTGAAATATGGCGGTCTTTGTGTGGAAAGGAGAAGACAGGAAAGGGGCAACCCAGAATGGTGAAATAGAGGCCCTTGATGAGAGTGTAGTGCGGGCGCAACTGCGTCGCATGCATATAAAACCCACGAAGATAAAGAAAAAGCCTAAGGATCTTTTTGAAAATGTCGCCTTTTTGCAGCCCAAGGTGCAAACAAAGGATATTGTGGTGTTCGCAAGGCAGTTTTCAACAATGATCGATGCCGGACTCCCGCTGATTCAGAGTCTTGATATTCTGCAGGCCCAGGAAGAGAACAAAACCTTTAAGAAAACCTTGAAGGAGATCAAGGACGCTGTGGAACAAGGCTCAACCCTTGCAGATGCTTTGGGAAAATACCCAAAAATTTTTGACGAGCTGTTTGTTAATATGATTGCAGCAGGCGAAGTGGGCGGCATCTTGGATACAATTTTGGAGCGCCTTTCCAGTTACATGGAAAAGGCTATGAAACTCAGGAAACAGGTCAAGGGAGCCATGACCTACCCTATTATTGTCCTTTGTATTGCCGTTTTGGTAGTTGGCGTTATCTTGATTTTTGTAATCCCGGTCTTTGAGCAGATGTTTGCTGACTTTGGGGGGGCCCTTCCACCCGCCACTCAAATTGTGGTGGGCCTGAGTAACTTTGCCAAAGGCAATATCCATTACATAATTGGCGCAGTGGTGGTTTTTATTTTTGCATTCAAGCGGTTTTATGCCAGTGAAAAGGGACGTGTATTGGTGGACGATGTTATGCTCAAGCTGCCTGTCTTCGGCCCCCTCTTGCGCAAGGTCGCCGTGGCCAAGTTTACGCGCACAATGGGCACCATGATTAGTAGCGGGGTGCCTATCTTGGAGGCACTGAAAATCGTGGCAAAGACGGCAGGCAATAAGACCGTCGAGGCGGCTATCTACAAAGTCCGATCGGCTATCACCGAGGGGCGCACGATGGCAGACCCCCTGGCCGAGAGCGGGGTGTTTCCATCCATGGTGTGTCAGATGGTGGCAGTGGGAGAATCTACAGGAGCCCTGGATGCCATGTTGGATAAGATAGCCGATTTTTACGATGATGAGGTAGATGCTGCAGTTTCGAATCTGACCGCAATGATTGAGCCCTTTATGATGGTCTTTTTGGGTGTTGTCATCGGTGGGCTGGTTATTGCCATGTATTTGCCTATCTTCAAGATGGCCGGAATGGTCGGCGGCGATTAGGACGGTGGCCGGAGTTACTTCTAAGAAACAAGCCTCACACGAATACTTGTCTGGAAGACTCCAGTGGTTGATGTTTTTGCGAGTCGTATTTGTCACCATTCTTCTCGGCTCAAGCATCCTGGTTCAATTCAAGTATCGTGCATCCCACGACAACCCCCCTCTCTTGGTGCTTTACGGCCTAATTGCATCCGTCTATGCCCTCACGTTCATATACGTTATAGTCTTTAAACGACTCGGGCCCAGTCTCAGATTCGCGTATGTCCAAATCGGGTTGGACACTCTGTTTGTCACTTTTCTTATCTATGTGACCGGCAGCATTGCCAGTGTCTTCTCCTTCCTTTACCTGGTGGTCATTGTATACGCCAGTATTCTTCTTTACAAAAGAGGGAGCCTGATTATGGCGACCCTTTGCAGCATTCAGTACGGGGTCATGATAGATCTGGAATACTACGGAATTTTGAAGCCGTTTTATACCCCGGCCAGCATGAGTATAGAGGGATGCGAGGAGTCCTATGTGCTTTACAAGATCATTATGACTATGGTGGCCTGCTTCTTGGTTGCCTTCTTGAGCAGCTGGCTTGCCCAACAGACCCTCAGGACGGAGAAAGAGCTTCAAGCGAAACAAAAAGACCTGGAACAGTTGGAGGCCATTAATGCCAGCATTGTACACAGTATGGATAGCGGACTTCTTACATTGACCCCTACCGGTATTATAACCAGCTTTAATCGAGCAGCCGAGATGATAACCGGGTATAGTAGAGAAGAAGTGCTGGAAAGCCCCTTGTTAAGCATATTCCCCGATGCGGTTAAGCGGGTGGCCACACTAGACGCCCCCCTCAAAAAAAAACCATACCGTTATGATGTGGAGTTTAGGAAAAAAGACGGGACCCCAGGTTATTTGGGTTTTTCCATGTCTTCATTGAAAGAGCCTGATGGAAGGTCAATAGGTGATTTGCTAATTTTTCAAGATTTAACCGCGTTCAAGAATATGGAGGAGCATGTCAAGAGGGTGGAGAAGCTGGCCGCCATTGGAGAGATGGCAGCCGGCATTGCCCATGAGATAAAGAATCCGCTGGCATCCATGAGCGGCTCAGCCCAGCTGCTTAAGAAAGAGGTCAACAACACCCCTGTGGCCAGAAAACTGATGGATATCCTGCTCAGGGAAACCGACCGGCTAAACGCCTTGACCAATGATTTCCTTTTGTTTGCACGTCCCAGCCCCGAGGAAATAGAACCCGTGGAGCTGAGTTCAGCCATTGGCGACACATTGGAGCTTTTCAAAAAAAACGGTTTTTGCCAGGACAGAATTACCGTGGTTGAAGACCTTGCTTCTGATGTATGGACGGAGATGGACCCTAAGCATACACGCCAGATCCTGTGGAACTTATTTTTGAATGCTGCTCAGGCTATTGATGGGACTGGAACCATACAAGTATCCTTGAATATAGTAGAAGATATGGTTCAAGTGACTGTGAAGGACACCGGCAGCGGCATGTCGGAAGATACTATCAGCAAAATCTTCAATCCCTTTTTTACTACCAAGGCCCACGGAACCGGCTTGGGACTTTCTATTGTCCACAGGCTTCTGGAATCTTACGACGGGCGACTGGATGTTCAAAGTCAGCAGGGCCAAGGGAGCACCTTCAAGCTGTACCTCAAGAGAATAGACCCGCCGGGCCTTTTACCTTGACACCTCCGGGCAAATACGTTAGCTCAATCGCAAATCTTGAATCGTGTAACCGCAAATCGTGAAAAGGAAACTACCACCTTTTTAGTGTTTTAGTACCTTCGTGATTGGATTTAAGTGAACGAATAACGATTTCTGAATTATGAGTGTGGCACTATGGACGAAACAAGCGAAGTAATCCGCCGGCGACATGAGAAGGCAAGGGCGTTGGCTGATGAGGATATTGATCTTTATCCCAACGACTTCAAGGTATCACACACGGTTGAAGCAGTTAGAAAGCACATTGATCAGCTGGCAGATGCTGTG
>JAUWMM010000112.1 GCA_030613145.1 Desulfobacterales bacterium
AACAGCATCAGCATATCGAGTTCGTCATCAACGACTAGAATCTTTTCTGACATAGCCTTCTCCTTTAATCTTAGTTAGTTTCCATCCATAAATGGCCCTTTTCCGCAATCGCCGACTTCGCCATAGTAGCCTCGGCTACGACGGCTGAATCGGCGTCAAACTGCGGGGTAGCTTGTGCGACGTACCTCGGTACGCCTCCGCGCACCCCCTTGTTTTCCTTGACCTTGTAGAAAATTGCTCATTTCTGAATTGGAAACTTACGCTTGTGCCCATTGAGTTTTTACGATTCGTGGATGGGCACTATCTATTCGATTTTCGATTCACGATCTTTTTTGTTGGTCACAGGCAGCAATACCGTGAAGGTGGTTCCACTAACTTTGCTCTCCGCCCTTGTTTGGCTCTTAACCTGAATCTCCCCTCCAAATTTTTTCACGATCCCGTAACTCACAGAAAGGCCCAACCCTGTACCCTCTCCGACCTTCTTGCTGGTAAAGAAGGGCTCAAATATCTTGTCCATATTCTCATGGGGTATCCCATGGCCTGTATCGGTAAAGCTAACATTGACTATATCATCAGAACTGTGAGCTGAGATAGTCAGGATACCTCCACCATCCATGGCTGCCGTGGCATTGTTAATAATGTTTAAGAATACCTGTTCCAGTTGCTGGCCGTCCCCTCTTACCATGGGCAGATCTTCATCTATATCGGTTCTGAGGTCTACCTTCTTGGTCAACAGGGTATTCATAACCACATTGACAACTCTTTGGAGGTCGTCGACCACATCAGTCTCTATGGTGGCCTTTTTAGGAATTCTGGAAAAGGCAAGAAGATTTTCAACGATCCTTTTACAGTTGTGTCCCTGTCTTTCAATGGTCTTGAGAATTTCATGCTCTTTGGAATTTTCAGGAAATCTTTCCAGCAGTAACTCAGTAAAACCCAGGATAACGGCAACCGGGTTGTTTATCTCATGGGCAACACCGGCCGAAAGGGCTCCCAGGGATGCCAGTTTCTCCGTGTGAAAAAGCTGTTCTTCCACGACCCTTTGTTCCGTAATATCTCTGGAGATAACCAAAACTGCGCTGATATGATCTCCGGCAGTCAAGACAGGCTTGTATTTTGTATCGAACCAATACTCCATGTCCTTTATTTCAACCCTCTCTTCACGCGCGATACTCTCCCGGGTTTCGAAGATCTTTGTAACGATCGAACAGACTGCATCGACGGCGTCATGTTCGATAAAGTTATTTATATTTTTTCCGATGATATCCTCAGACCGTCGCTGTATGAGCCCTCTGCTATATTGATTCATGGACAAGACATTACAATCTTTGTCTATCGTGTATATCAAGTCGCCGGCCGACTCAACCACGGAGCGGTATCTTTCCTCAGAGCGTCTAAGCTTTCTTGCATAGTGTTCCAGGTCCTTTGTTTTTTCTGTTACCTCGTATTGAAGGGTTCGCAGCCAGGCCCTTTCGTTTGCAATCAAAAAGGCAAATATGACAAGCACTGCGGCAGCAACGGCCCCTTGGATCATAGTTTGTCTCACATAAATTGCATGGATGGCCTCTTCTACCTCGCTGATCGGCGCTACCACCGCAACCGACCATTTCCTTGAAGCATTGGCTGCCCCGATGTGTACCGGCGCATAGCCAATCAATTTGTTCACAGTCCCGGTCACGCCCCGGTGCCAACCTGAAATGTACCAGGAAGTTCCCTCTTCTCCCTGTAACATCTTGGTCTTTTGTATGAGATTAATCTTGGTAAAAGAGATATGCGGGTCCTTGATTTTCCTTATCTCAAAGGCGTTTTGGCCTATAAAGTCCCTTTCCAGGTGGTACAGGAAGCTGCCGGATTCGTCTATAACCCACCCATAGCCTGTCTTGCCTGACCGGATGGGGCTTACGTATTTTTCTGCAAGCGAGCGAGCGTCCAGGACAAAGACCAGCACTCCCGAAAATCGATACGTGTGCTTTGGGTGTGCCTCATCGCTTGAGACCTGATAAACGGGCGTGCATATATCCATGACTATACCGGGCTCAGAGTTTTCAACAATTCCCTCCCTGGCATTACTTATATATACCCTGTTTTTGTTTTCCGGCTTCTTGCACCATTTGAAACAATCAAGATCGTTGTATGAAGATGTTTCTGTAAAAAGTGCTTGGTTGTAATCCATTGAATGGGATTGGGCTCCATCCGAGTCTATGAGAATTATTCGGAACACACCATATTCACCAACGCTCGAAAGGGAAATTTTCATGCGGTTTGCCCAGGAAATTGCCTCTACGTACTGGATAGAAGGTGACAAGCTCAGGGTCAGCAGTTCCCGCTTAATAATTTTGAAGCTCTGGGCGAGTATGCCGGCGGTATTCTTGGCTAATGCAAGCTGCTGGAAATTAAAGTCTTCACTGACCATCCTCTTCATTTCCCGGGCTGAGAGCACTCCGAGAAAAAGTGCGCCTACAAGGAGAATAAAAATGGCAACGGTCAAAAGGCGCAAGCCAGGCTTTTGGGCAAAGTATTTAAAGTATTTTTTCAAGAACTGTTTCCCAACATGTTGAGTGCCCAAAGCGAGCTATCGGGGTATCTTCACAAAGGACTCGATCCCTTTCAACAAGTCTTGGTAATACCAATTGACCATGGAGTCATTGAACATGACCATGTCGAGTTGTCTGGTATGGATGATGATGTGTCCTAATACCTTGAGACGCTCCGTCAGATAATCCTGATCGTGTCCTTCCAGGCGGGCAAGGAGTGAATCGTCCTTGATCTCGATTCTAAAATCAAACTCTTCCACGAGCTTCCCAACAAACTGGACCCTTCTCACCCTGCGATCAGCGTCGGCCGCGCCGCCTTTAAAGATAAAGCTGACATAGTTTTCATTTGGGTTGTCACCAACATAGGCCTCCGTCGTTGAAAAGTGAAACCCCAGCCGACTATTCAAATTGCAAAAGTGTTTGGAGAGAATGATATAGTTTTTATCTGCGAATCGCTTCCGAACCGAGGGATCTATGCTGGGATCCATAGTGGCCCCGAACATTATCGAGAGAAACCCCTTGGTATCAACAGGCGGGGGTCCCTTCCAGGGCAAGGCAGTCATACCTTCCCAGATAGCTCGAAAAGGGATGGATACAATCTCGTCGCTTCTGACTTTTTTGCCTGTGACACCTTTTTTAATGCCATCTTCCAGATCAATAACCCACCACTGCATGGGAACTTCGCAGACCAATTGCTTTGTCGACCTCTCAGCAAAATGACTCTCTTTGCTTAGATCAAACATGGCCTGCAGAGAGACTTCATGGGCAAACCTCGTAATGTCGTGAAGCGTCTCGCATCCTTTGGGAGTGAAATCAGGGCTCCTAGGATCCGTCAGGTTCAAAGGGGTTATCATTTGCAAGACCCCTTGCAGTTGCTCTAAGGCAGGAGACGCCTTCGATGCATCATCGGCCTTTGTCGACTTCAGCACTTCTTCCACGATTCCTTCGTAGACATTGGCGTAGCCTGCATCTACGGTCACCTGCATCCCGGTCTTTAGGATCTTTGTTGCCCTATCAGTATTAAAAATGGCCGGCACGTTATATTCCCTGGCCACAGTGGCCAGGTGCCCAAGAACAGTTCCTATGTCTGAGACAACGGCAGAAGCCTTTTCAAGTACCACTGCAAACTCGGGGTGCGTATGTCTAACCACCAGCACTCCACCTTCGGGAAAATCGGCCAGATCTTCTTCTCGGTTGACGACATAGACCGGGCCAGCCCCAACTCCGCTGCAAGCAATGGTCCCACCTTCCAGGAGAATCTTATACCCCTTGGGCACCCTTGACCGTTCCTCTTCGGCCAGAGCCCCGGCAGAGGGCAGACGCAACTGCCTGGACTGCAGCAGATAAAACCGGCTTTCCTGGTCCATGGCCCACTCCATATCCTGTGGTTGGCCAAAATGGGTTTCCAACTTGCGTGCATAGGAGGCAAGCTCAAGAATTTGCTCATTGCTCAGACACGGTTTTTCCAGCCATTCTTTGGGTACGGGGATTTCATGAGTGCCGCCTTCCGGCTTCCCGACCAGCATAACTTCCTGACGGCCTGTTTCTTCACGTATGATCTTTGGTTCGCTGTTTCCAGAAACCCTGTAGTTATCTGTGGGAACTACGCCTCCGACCGCATACGCCCCGAGCCCCCAAACCGCATTAATCAATATTACATCGTCCCTCGGGCTGCCAGGATCACGGGAGTACATGATACCGCTCACTTTGGACTCAACCATGGCAAGTACGCCAACCGCCATGGCCATTTCATCGACATGGAATCCCTTGTCTTTGTAATAGAACAGGGCGCGAGGAGTAAACTGGCTGGCCAGTACGTTCTTGTATTGGGTCAGCAGGTCCTCGGCAGGCGTATTCAGGGCTGTTTCATATTGTCCTGCAAAACTGGCCATGATGTCTTCGTGAATTGCACTGCTTCGCACAGAGATCTTCAGGTTTTCGTTCCCCGCCCTTTCACACGTGTCCCTGTAAGCATCAAGGATGGCTGTTTCAAGATCTGCCGGTATTTGTCCGTTTCTAACCAGTTCCTGCATTTCCTGGCTTGTGGCTGTCAATTCGTCATAATTGCGGATATCAACCTTGCTTGTTTTTTCGTTCAGGACATCCCGGATCTGATTGTGTTTGATAAAGGACTGGTAGGCATAAGTGGTGACTACAAAACCGGGGGGGACAGCAAGGCCCAAAACTCCGGCAAGCTCTCCCAAGTAGGCAAGCTTGCCGCCGGCCGAGGCCACGGTCTGTTTCCCGAGTTCCTTTAGTGGAATAACATAGTCGGTCTTGGGAATGGCTACCTCGGCAGCAAGGTGCTTACGGATGGCTTTATCGCTTTTCTGAAAGGGATGAATCAGGGCCTTATATTTTTCATTTCCAAGGACATTTAGGTTGTCAATAATCCTTTTTACCCCATCAGACACAGCGTCATAGGAAGAATGTACATAGGCCCTATCAAAGACGAAGGCACCACTGGCCTTTTCCTGCATATCGGCCATGGTCATCAGGACTTTGTTGTTGTTTTTAAGGAGTTCTCGAAAGGCCGTGTACCGCTCTATAAAAAGGGCCTTGTCATCCTCGTCCCTTAAGGCCTTTTGTTGTCTTCTCTTGCTGAAAAAATCAAACATGGGTCGCAAAACCTTTGACAGTGACATTTTGTATGGTTCCCCAGATCAACAAAGGCGGACCTCAAACTTGCGTTGATCGTATAACATCACCGTGGCTAAATCAACCCAAATTGCCAGGGAGGACCTTCTAATACAAAAAGACCTGCCTAGTTTTTTGTCATACAAAACCAGACAGGTCTTTCTTGGGTGGTCAACGCCTTTTCGACCTTCTTGAGCGTATTTTTAAATAAGCCTTTTCCCCTAATGAGGAGCTAAAGCTCCAATAAAGCATTCGTTATTTCATGAAGGACGTCACCCATGCGCACAACCCCTATTAGCTTATCCCCCTCCATGACCGGCAATATGAACACATTGTCATTCAGCATGATGTGCGAAGCCTTCAGGATCTTGTCTTCAGCATCTACCGAGGATTTAACCTCGGACATGAACTCCTTGATAGGCCGGCCAAGCCGTTCTTCCGCCCCACTCTTTAGTATCTCGTCCCACAATATGGGCACTCCGTTTTCGTAATGCTGGGCAAACTTAGGCTCCAACCCCTGCAACATGTCCTTCTCCAAAAGCATACCCACGAGCTTGTATGCCTCGTCAAATACCAGAACCGTATGGTGACCGGTTTCAAAGGAGACGTTAAGCTGGACGATCGCCTCCCTTAGTGTTCCCCAGTAAGGCATATGAGGATAATCCGTCAGGGGAATGACCAGATCCTTTACCTTTTTTGTTTCCATATTTCCTCCTAAGTTGCTGGGCGTTTACAGAATTTATTTCAACCTGTCTGAGCGTGGATTACTTCTCAGCCAGTTCTTGCTTCTTCTTGCAAGTTTCAATCAGGTCCAATAATACTTGACTCGGTTGCAGGTTGTAAGCCTGGTGCAATGCGATTAGTTCGTTTCCATATTGCACGACTGCCTTACAAGACTCAGCAATCTTACCAGGATCCTTGGCAATGACCGCCTTATTCTTGGCCTCTGTGATCTTCTGGGTCAACACCTTCCCTTCCTGAGCAAAGCTCCCATTACAGGAAAGGCACAGGCCTGTATCGTCTTCGATCTTCAGGAAAAGGCCTTTTTTCCCGCACTTTTTACACTGGGGCATGATATCCTCCTTGTATTTTTCATAATGTTATCAATAAGCTATGGGTGTAATGCTTTGTTTTATCACCTCTGAAATTACCTATTGAGCGCCGGCTTCCATTACTCCCCTGGCCGTCTCAAGTAACCCATCAGGAAATCCGACCATATTAAAGGTAAGAATG
>JAUWMM010000246.1 GCA_030613145.1 Desulfobacterales bacterium
AAACTTCTACATCAAGACGTTCTGTATCCTCCAAAAGGCTGAGCTTTCCAGCGATGACAAGGTATTCATTAAGGCTATTGTCAATCAACTTGAGATGATGTTCTTTATCTTTACTTCAATTTATTACAGAGATAGTCACGCTGGCAATAGAAAACTTTCGAGGCGATGATTGCCTTGGCAAAGCTTAAGGTGGGCATCTTTGAAAGAAGATGTCAGTTTTATTACAACTGAACCAAAGCGAGACAGTTATGGAAAGCAATGGTAATATTGTTAGTCTGGAAGACAGCGCTAAACAGATTCAATACTGGTGCGACCACAAGTTCGAGCCGGAAATCGAAAAAGAGCTGTGGCCTAAGATCTTGCAGCACAAGTGGTTCCTGTCCGAAAAACTGGGCCGTGATGTGGGAATTAAGGTCGCCTGTCTGGACTTTATCGAAAACGTAGAGCGCATGCGTGAGGATCAACACGATGAAGAAAGGATTCGACTCCTGAAGGAACTGGATGCGCAGATGGTAGACCGTTCGGTCTGGGATACCATATCTGAAACCCAGCCCCCCAAACAGATCGTGAACAAAAGAATCATTCTCCCGCTTACGAAGGCCGATCTGGCCCGCAAACACGGGGTCATTCCACCCCGAACTATCATCTTTTTCGGTCCTCCAGGCACGGGAAAGACTTACTTTGTTCGGGCCATCGCAGGAGTGCTTCAGTGGTGGTATGTTGAGGTTAGCCCCAGCACCTTGATGGCCGAGGGAGAAAATCGCATGGGCGCCAACCTCAAGCGTTTGATGGAAAAAGTCCGCAACCTTGATGAAACAGTGATATTCATCGATGAGTTTGAGGAAATCGCAACCACCCGGGATCACGCGTCCCGCATTGACAAGTCGATTACAAACGAATTCATCAAACAGGTGCCCTTGCTGGAAAAACAAAACAGAAAAATCTTGCTGGTATGCGCGACCAACTATATCCGGCAAGTGGATGCTGCATTGTTGCGGCCGGGCCGGTTCGACTGTATTATTCCTGTTGGAGGTTTGGACAATCAAGGTCGCCAGACTATTTTCGAGCATTATTTGTCCAGCACCAATCGGGGCGAGGTCGATATGGAGAGAATTATATCCATGATGTCGCTGTTCACCCCTGCGGACATCGAGTATCTCTTCCAGAAAGTCAGGCAGGACGCTTTTGAGAGAGAATACGTCAAAGGAGAAGATTACCTTGTCACGACGGAGACGTTCCTGGAAATGATCCCCAAAGTTGCCCCTACACTCACCGATGAGATCGTCGATGAATTCGAACAGGATTGCACCCGTTATACTCGGTATTAAAGCGCCTGATTTGGATGGATTGATCACTTACTAAATAGAAAAAGCAGTTTATATTTCGCAAATAATATCTGTCAGTTCTAATCTATGGTATCGCCTGCATCATTGCAATCAAAGCTGCCCATTTGAATAACCTTTCCAAATTGTAATCTTCCGGAAAGGTACATGAAAGCTTTGAGTACTATCTTAAGCACATATCGAATTCGGATTATAGATACAAAAAGCTGATCATACAAAAGAAGAAAGGAGTTAAATAATGGACATAGTGATTCGACAGGATATTCGGAAATTGTTGCATGACGCTCAGGAAGTCCGGAGGGGTCTGGACATGCTAGAGCAGGATCATGATGACTGTGCCAGAGATCGCCAGCAATATGACCTGACACAGCTCATCAAACGTGTCACCCGGCTGGAGTCCGATGTAAGCATGATCCAGTCAGATTGCATGTCTATGAACCTTGGATATCAAGAAGATGGTACCTGGCATGTCGTTGATAGTCTACACCACGCCTTTGCAATCATAGATATTCTGTTCAATGGCCTGAAACAGGTGAGAACGGACCTCAACGACTCATTCATACATCCTGCAGAGTTAAAGCAATTGGAAATCGATTGGGACAGGTTCAGAAAAACCGTCGCGCAAATCCGGAAATACCTCCAGGATAGCGAAAACTTTCAGAAAACAAAAGGCGATTTTCTATCAGACAGATGATCGAAAAGGACCAAGGCCCATCTTAAAAGAAAAAATGTTGGCAAGCACGTTTTGAAAAATCAGATCATACTTTTACTTCGAGTGAGCAAACAAAATGCTATTTTTTTCATAACATTTGAAGGGAGGAATTAAAGATGAAACACAATAACCAAAAAACACTAAGATTAGCAGGATTTACGTTTTTAATAGGGATCATGACATTTTTCTTGATAAGCCAGAGTGCACAGGCAGCATTGCCTGGTTTCGGAAAGCAGGCGCCGGCATCTTTTGCCGACCTGGCAGATGAAGTCAAACATTCGGTTGTGAACATCTCCACCACCCAGGTGGTGAAGGGAAGGCCACTTCAACCCTTTATTGGACCCAATGACCCCTTTGAGGGTTTTTTTGGGGATGACTTTTTCCAACACTTCTTCGGCAATATGCCGCAGGGAGAAATAAAGACCCACGCCCTGGGCTCAGGATTCGTCATCAGCAAGGATGGTCTGATACTTACCAATAACCACGTAATTGAAAAAGCAACCGAAATCAAGGTGAAGATTGAGAGTGGAAAGGAATATGACGCTAAAGTAGTAGGCCGGGATCCCAAGACAGATCTTGGCCTGATCAAGGTAAAACCTGATAGTGATTTCCCCAAACCCATACGGCTGGGCGATTCCGATACCATTCGCGTCGGAGACTGGGTGATGGCCGTAGGAAATCCCTTTGGCCTGGGGCAAACCGTGACGACCGGCATTATAAGTGCCAAAGGCCGTATCATCGGTGCCGGGCCTTATGACGACTTTCTACAAACCGATGCTGCTATTAATCCTGGAAACAGCGGAGGCCCCCTGTATAATATGAAAGGTGAAGTGATCGGGATCAATACGGCCATTATAGCACAGGGGCAAAACATCGGATTTGCCATTCCCGTTAACATAGCAAAGGAACTGCTCCCTCAACTTAAATCTGGAAAGATCATCCGGGGCTGGCTTGGAGTGATGATTCAGGACATCACGCCTGATTTGGCCAAGTCTTTTGGTCTCAAGAAAGCAAAGGGAGTTTTAGTATCGGATGTCACGAAAGACAGCCCTGCCGAAAAAGCTGGTCTTAAACGCGGGGATGTTATCAGTCGGTTCAATGGAAAAGATACGAAAAATGCCCACATGCTCTCTCGCATCGTAGCAACGACCCAGCCCAATGCCCATGTTACGCTTGATATCATCCGGGGTAGAAAGGAGCAAAGCATAGAAGTAACTATCGGCACCATGCCTCAAAAAACGCAAGCTCAATTGCCGGAAAAGGCAAGCGGCTGGGGCTTGACAGTGCAGGATATCACACCCGACTTGGCCCAACAACTTGGATTGAACCCGGGGGAAAAGGGTGTGGTCATCTCCGGCGTGGAACCCGGGAGTCCGTCGGGAGAAGCAGGATTGCGAACAGGCGGTGTGGTCAAAGAAGTGAACCGCAAGGAAATCCACAATCTTAATGATTACAACCAAGCTATAGAGAAGGCCCAACAAGATAAAAGCTTGCTGTTTGTAATCAAACGTGGCGGTAGCACTCATTTTGTAGTTCTTAAATCAGTTTCCAAAGGCTAAAGCCCATATAATGAAAAGGGTGTAAATCATGAGATTTACAGCGTAGAGAGAAACCTCCGGAAATTCGGCTGTGTGTGAGGATTCTCCATAAAAAATTAAGAAGGAGGTTTTTTATGTGCGACGGGTTTGATCCGGACTTGCCTATCGTCACAGAGAAAAAAGAGTAAAATGTACCTATTCAGACGAAGGCTCTCAGATGAAAAAAGGCAGGCCCGGGTAAAAAACCGCCGGGTCCATATGGCCAATGAACGAACCTTTCTATCCTGGATCAGGACCAGTATCGGAATTATGGCTTTCGGCTTTGTTATAGAAAAATTTATTGTTCCCTATGATCA
>JAUWMM010000275.1 GCA_030613145.1 Desulfobacterales bacterium
ATCGAAGTGTGGTCTGCGCCGAAAAACTCAGCTTCATGGGGAGACGTGATCGATATTGGCCTTCGGGCCACAAAGATCAAAACCACAGACAACATCGTCATTATCATCCCCAACAATGAGATCATGACGCGCGACATCATAAACTATACGACAATCTCAACGGATATCCGCGTCCGGATTCCCATCGGTGTTTCATACGATACAGATATCAACAAGGCCAAGTCCGTCATAACGGACGTGGCAAAGACCGCGGAATGGGTTCAGAAGGAGCCCCCGCCCAAGGTTGTGGTAAGGCAATTCGGGGAATCATCGGTTGATCTTGAGCTGCGGGTCTGGATCAGGGATGCTCGAAAACGGATGGATACGATATCCTATATGACGGACAAGGTTAAGGAGGTCTTTGACAAGGAAGGTATAGAGATTCCCTACCCCAAACGGGATATCACAATTGTGCAGTCAAATTGAGTGCTCTGTTTCGTAAGTTCGGTGACGTATTTTGTGTCAGGATGCTTACCCCGGGTGAGTTGGAACCAAGAAAGTGCCTAAAGTTGAGGAATGCGCTTTCAGCGCAGTCAATTTTAGAAATGGACAACAAAGCGTTCTTATCCAATATTTGCCCCTATTGGAAAAAGTATGTAGAATTGATAGAATACATTAACTTTTAGGCATTTTTGGCTCTTTAGCTCATTTTAGGCATATGTATATAGGTCCCGGTTCGCACGGCTTAGGGTTCGCGCAAGAAATAAATTTACATTTTCAGGAGGCGAGGCGCACGCATGGCAAGGCGCGAGGAGGGCGAATAGCAAGCTATTTAACCGACGAGCAACGCAGCCAGGTGGGATGGATCGGCCCATCAAAATGTGAAGTTATTTTTGAGCGAGCCCTTAGGAGGAACAATGAGCAAGTTTCCAAAGGATGAAGATTCACCAGATAAGATCTCTTTAGAAGAAGAGTTGCAAATGGATGAAGAAGATCCTGATCTCTTTTATAGGGACGAAATGCGTGATCTGGAGCGCAGCTCAGATATTCAGAGGCTGAGTAATCGAATGACCATGCTGTTCATACTGATTCCGTGTCTTCTTTGCGCGATCTTTGTCTTTGCCTATCTGGACATGAGGGAAAAGCTCAACCAGTTGCAAAGCACGGGGTCAAGGCAGGTGCAAGCATTGTCTGAGGATGTGGTTGGAAACCTGGAATCTCTGGCGGACAGGCTATCGACCCTGGAAAAATCCTCAGTTTCGATCCAGGGAAATCTGGAAAAAAACCAACGGGAGATCAGAAAACTCGTCACATCGAAAGTTGACAAAGAGGCCTTTGAAGGAACCGGCAAAAAACGTTCTGCAGAGGTCACCGGTGGTTTTTCAGCATTGCGAAAAGAGATGGCAGCGCAAAAGGCGTCTGTTGAGAAGTCAGGGCAGCAGCTGGGGGAAAAGCTCGACCAAAGGACCGCTACGCTTTCGGCCTTCCGAGACGACCTGGTGAAGCAGAAAAAGGAATTTGCCGAGCTCCTTCAAGTCATTGAGGTGATACGCAACGAAGTTCGCAAACAGGAATTGGACGTCAGTCGCCTGTCAGAAGACAGGTTAGATCAAGAGCAATTAGATAACCTCTTTAAGGAGCAGCGGACAGGAATGGCTCTATTGCGACAGCAAATACAATCCCTAAAGAGCGATGTCTTGTGGATGGAAAAAGAACTCAACCTGACCGGCAAGAGAAGTGAGACGCCGGCGCCGGGCACAATCATAGAACAAGACATCGCGGAGTAGCTGTTTGCGTCACAGGGACACAACTAGGGCTTGATCTCGAAAGGAATCGTAGAGAGCAATTCGCCGTCAGGTCCGAGCACATCCACATGCCATGGTCCCCACTCATGAGGCTGGATTATTTTTGAGCTCTTGGTTCTCCAATTGGCGCTGCCTACGGCCAAAGCAACCCCGGCCCGCTGCATCTCTCCGAAATACCAGACATGAGTGACAGTGATTGGTTCCAGAGCCCCTGTTATTCTGGTAAAACAGTAGAGCTTGCCAACGGATGCATTGAAAGTCGTGCCGGCGTTTACTGGCGCCCGATCGACCACGTCTTCGCAGATCGCGGTATCTGTGACTTCCAGAGAAACAGCCTCCTGGGCCTGAATCATCGATGTTTGAAAAAGACAGACCGCGATTACCAGAGCTACGACAATAGACGAATATGATTTCATGGACCTAACCTCCTTCACTCCAATTTTTGCACTTGTTTCTGAAAGCCGGATCATGCCTTCCTCCACGGAGACTTCTTGAGGCCGTGATCGCTGTGTGGGTGAACCACAAACCGGACATCGGTTGCCTTTGCGCATTATGCCAAACCATTCATTAGAGCATTTGGGGCAGTATCGCGTACTCATAGCACACCTCCTGTCTTCGTTGTCAAGCTTAAGCATCTGCACGGCACTTGTTTATGCAAACGACAGGCCATTGGCGACACATTTGAAAAAATCCTCCTAATAACCCAGACAAGCCGGAACCAAGAAAACAAGATTACCACGTGATGTTCTCAAGGCGAACGTCGCAAACTAACCGCAGCTAAGGCGCAGCACAACCACACCTTCCAACCACACCTTAGAAAAACCGTCTAATTGATATTCAGGTTGACATATGGGGGATGTTTGTTTATGTTATCGTCATATTTCAATGAAAAATGACGATAAGGTTATCAAATGATTCTAAGCCGAATCATAAAGGCCCCGGAACAGAGCTTCTTTCTTCTAGGCCCGCGCGGATCGGGCAAGAGTACATGGCTCAGAGCCACCTTTCCCGATGCGCATGTGATCGATTTGCTGTCCGAGGAGACTTACCAGAGGCTGCTGGCCAATCCCGGTCTTTTCGCGGATGAATTGCGCGCCGTTCCAACAGGCCGGTGGGTGATAGTGGACGAAGTGCAGAGGCTGCCCAACCTGCTGAACGAGGTGCATCGGTTTATGGAAGAAAAGCGCCTGAATTTCGTCCTGTGCGGTTCGAGTGCCCGCAAGCTCAAACGAGCCGGTGTCAACCTGTTAGCAGGACGCGCACTGCACCGGTCAATGCACCCCTTCGTGCCCGAAGAGCTTGGCGCTTACTTCGAGTTGGAAGAGGTCTTGAGGTATGGCTCGCTGCCCATTGTCTGGGATTCGAGTGCCAAACAGGAGACGCTTTCCGCCTACGCCCGGCTTTATCTGAAAGAGGAAATCCAGGCCGAGGCTCTTGTCCGAAACTTACCGGGATTTGCCCGTTTTTTGCCGATAGCAGCCCTTTTTCACGGCCGAACCGTCAATGTGACTAATATTGCCCGGGAGGCAGGGGTGGCAAGAACGACGGTAACGGGGTATCTCGATGTCCTCGAGGAAACACTCCTGTGCTTCCGACTTCCGGCCTACGAAGCGAAATTGCGGGTACGGGAACGGAAACTGCCCAAATGGTATTGGTGCGATCCGGGCATTGTGCGCGTTATGAAGCAGAC
>JAUWMM010000238.1 GCA_030613145.1 Desulfobacterales bacterium
ATGTCAAGATCCGCTGTTTCTGATATCCTTTCAAGAAAAACCAAGCCACCGACGACCCCGCGATCACGACACCGGTCAAGCCTATAAGCGTCCTGCGCTCTATCTTCACAAACATACCGACGCTTCCTGCTATCAGTAGAACTATAAGGCTTGTGCCCAAGTCGGGCTGTTTCACAATTAAGGCAAATGGGACCAAGGTCCAAATCAGCGGTTTCCAAAGCTCTATAAGGGAAAAACCTTCTTCAGAGGCACCCCGAGAAAAATATCGTGCCAGTATAATTACTATTGAAACTTTCACCAATTCTGACGGTTGGAACGAAACCGGACCCATGTTAAGCCAGCGCTGGGATCCCGAGACTTCTTTGCCCACGAACAGCACAGCAACCAATAGGCCTATTGAGAAGACGTAAATGGGCAATGCCAACCTGTTCAGCCACCTATAGCTGAACAGGGCCATTAGAATCATAACGCCGGTGCCGATTGCAAACCAATAAGACTGTTTCAAGTGGACAAGTCCTTTCACCCCGGCCATGTCCGCATTAGCATTAACTGCACTGTAAATCGTTAGTATACCAATACCTCCAAGCACCAAGGTGAGGCTTAACAACACCCAATCAAAATGTTCTAACAATCTTCTATCAATCATGAATTCGTCAAATTCAGGAATTTAAGAATTAAGGAATTGTATGAATTCTTCAATCCTCTAATTCCTCAATCCCTCAATCCCTTAATTCCCTAATTCCCCAAATATGTCTTGATCATCTCTCTGGCTATTGGCCCTGCTGCTGTTGAGCCATGACCGCCGTGTTCTATCAGCACAGCCACGGCCACTTTAGGCTCTTCAGAAGGTGCATAAGCAATAAACCAGGCATGGTCTCTATGGTGAAGAAGTATACTCTCCTCGGATTTTTTTTTGTTATCTTCCTGCATTCTGACAACTTGGGCCGTTCCGGTCTTGCCTGCCACAGCTATCCCGGGAATACGTGCGATCCACCCCGTGCCTGTGCGCTTGTTGACTACATCTATTAAGGCTCTCTTTATCATCTGAAGCGTCTTTTCCGATGCAGGGAGCCTTCCCAAGGGCACCGGCTCCTCTTTCTTCACGAGCGAGCCGCCTGAGGACTCAATCCGCCTGACAACTAACGGCTTGAATCGTGTTCCACCATTTGCAACTGAGGATATCAAACTAAGCATCTGGATGGGTGTAACCAGGTCGAACCCCTGACCGATCGCAACGGAAAGGGTCTCCCCTCCTTGCCAGGGCACCCCCATCCGGCCAAGCTTCCACCCTGAGGTGGGTACCAAGCCCTTTGCTTCTTTGTCAAGATTGACCCCCGTGGGCAAACCCAAACCACAAAGTTTAGCATATCTCGCCAATCGATCCACTCCTAATTTATCACCCAACTGATAAAAAAAGACATCGCAGGATTGGGCCAATCCATCTATAATGTTCATGAATCCGTGTCCGCCACGCTTCCAGCACCGGTAGGTGCGATTGCCATATCTAAGGTACCCTGGGCAGAAAACCTTAAAGTTCTCAGTGATCACCCCTTCTTCCAGCCCGGCCATGGCCGTCACTATCTTATAGGTTGACGCTGGGGGATACTGCCCCTGAATGGCCTTATTCTCCATAGGACGAAACTTATTGGAAGCAAGATCGTTCCACGACTCGTATGTCATGCCCTCCACAAACGCATTGGGATCAAAGGCAGGACTACTTGCCATGGCCAGGATATGGCCATTGGAGGGATCCATGGCTATTGCAGTTCCCACCTTTCCGGTAAGTAATGTTTCGGCCTTGCGCTGAAGCTCAATGTCCAATGTCAGATAGATATTATTCCCGGGTATCGCCTCCTCGGTTCTAAGGATCCTCGAGAGCTGGCCAAGGGCGTTGACCTCTATCTGTTGTTCTCCTCGCTTTCCGAAAAAAAAGGGCTCATAGGCCTTTTCTACCCCAAATTTTCCAATGAAATCCCCAATTCTGTTGTCAGGAAAAGATCCTTTCTTTAATTCCTCCCCACTGATCTCACCTAGGTATCCGAGCACATGCGAGGCTTGTTTCCCGTTAAGATAATGACGCGTCGACCCCACTGATATAATAATCCCGGGCAAATCGAGCTTGTGAGCCTCTATAATCGCCACAACATCACGACTGACATCACGCCTTAAGAGAACAGGCTTAAACGAACGGATCCCCACAGCTTCATCAATTCTTGCAAAAAGGGCCTCATGAGAAATATCCAAAAGCTCTGCCAGCTTGTGGACAACCATCTTGGGATTCTTCGCATCCCTCGGAACAATAGAAATATTAAAACAGGGTCGGTTTTCAACCACCAGCACACCATTGCGGTCAAAGATGAGACCTCGAGGCGGGGGTATACTACGAAGCCTGACACAGTTATTTTGGGACCGTCGTCTGAATTCCGGCCCCTCTATTATCTGCAGATAGTAGAGACGCACCAAGAGAATCAAAAAAGCTGCCAGAATGCATATCAGTGCACCGGAAACCCTTTGCCTGTACCAATCGCTATCGACTGTGTGCAGATAGCTACCCATCACCTGATTGCGATATCCCCCGTTTCTCTCGGAACACCTGATAAGCGTTGAAGTCGAGTCAGAAGCCTTCCCAAAAGCAAAAGGATAACAGGCCCGGTGAGTGCGGCGATTATGGTCTGTGACAAGACAGGAGTCATCTGGACGGCAAGCGATTGGGCCTCCGTCCAGGGGACTGATAGTGAAATGAAAAAAATAAGGTGTTGCGCGAGTACGCACACGCCAATCAAAACGGACTGAAATAAGGTGTCACCCACATCAAAGAACTTGGTCAGACTTTTTACCCATAGAAAAATCCAGAAATAGATACTTAGGTAGAGACCAAATATCCCTCCGGAAATCAAATCCATAATAAGGCCAAGGATTACAACCACAAAGATACCCTCCCTATTAGGAAGGTTAAGGCTGAGGAATACAACAAGAGGAATTAAAAGGTCGTAGAAAATACCGTGAAATAAGGGTAGTCTCAAAATCGTAGTCTGTGCCACAACTGCAGACAATCCGACAACCAAATATATACAAGAAACTTTCATCATTCCAGAACAACCAGTACCTCTTCAAGTCTGGTGAAATCGACGAATGGCCGGACCTTCACCTCTTGAAAGAGCGCAGACGAGGGTCTGGAAATCTCTGAGATTGCGCCCACCCGCAGACCCTTGGGGAAAAGACCATCCAGTCCTGAAGATATCACCGTATCTTCAATCTTGATATCCGCCTTTCTCACAACGTATTTGAAACGGCAACTCTCACTGGTCTCGCCTTCTATAATGCCACGGGAGCGGGTACGCTGAACAAGTGCATCTACGGCACTACTACGGTCGATAATCAACAATACCTTGGCATACCGGCCAGAGGCCCCAATAACACGACCCACTATTCCATCCGAGGTTATCACAGCCATTCCCTTGGAAATCCCATCTTCAGTGCCCCTGTTGATAAAAACAGTCTTAAACCAACCAGACGGGTCCAGCCCGACAACACTTGCAGGCACCATGCGGTAGGGAAGCTCGGACTTCATCTCCAATAGCTTCCGAAGACGTCGGCAGGCTAACTCAGATTCCAGAGACCAGCTCTTTTCCATCTCAGCCTTGGCAAGCATCCCCTTAAGTCGATCGTACTCCTCACGGACTGAGACCAAATAAAAATAATGATGCCACATACGCGCGCAAAAATGCATAGTGCGACTAACACCATCCTGGAAAGGCACTATACCCGCCATTGCCACTCTGTCAACTATTGTGTATCGATGAGGATGCTTGGCGCTAATGGAAAGGAGGACAATACTGATCAGGGCAAAAAGGACCACGCACAGAATCCTTGCCAACTTTTTTGAAAACATATCTCATGTATGCAGCGGAAAAGGTTTTTTTACTTGAGAACCATTATGACATAATGGCTAAGAAATTTTCTATTACTGGATCATGACTTCCCTCAAGATAGAAATATTCTCCAGGGCCTTACCTGACCCCAGGACAACTGTGGAAAGCGGATCTTCGGTGACC